>DAIMNI010000069.1:0-11322 GCA_036720245.1 Tissierellia bacterium
GCATGTGTTAGGCACGTCGCCAGCGTTCGTCCTGAGCCAGGATCAAACTCTCATTTGAAAGTTTGCCTGCTTCAATTTAAACGCTTTGTTTCTTTTTGTTTCTTCTCAAAGTATTTCACACTGTTTAGTTGTCTAGGTTCTTTCGCCGTCTTTTCGGACGACTTTTTCAGTATATCATTTTTTGAAACTCTTGTCAACACTTTTTTAAATCTTTTTTTAATTTTTTTTGAAAACCTGTTTTGTTTCGCTTTAGATTTGTTTTCTGCTGACAAGTTATTATATTACATGATTTCTTTTGAGATGTCAATAGTATTTTTAAAATTTATCTTAAAGTTTTTTCCATCTCTTTTCTAAACTTCCCAATTACACGTTTCTCTACTCTAGATACAGTCATTTGTGATATATCTAGTTCCTCTGCAATGGCTACCTGAGTTTTCTTATTAAAATATCTATCTATTAATATCTTTCTTTCCATATCATTTAGTTTATCCATTCCCTTTTGTAAAAAGTCATTATTTTCTATTTTACTAAAATATATATCTTCTTCCCCTATTAAATCTGCTAAGTTTACATCCTTATCATCATTTTGGGAATCATAGGTTAAATCTAAAGACTGAGGGGTATATACTTTACTAGCCTCCATAGCTTCTAATACTTCTTCTTCAGTACAGCTAAGATAATTTGCTATATCTTCTACTGTAGGGGAACGTTGAAGTTCTTGACTTAATATTACTTTAGTATTGTTGATTTTTTTAGATAGTTCCTGAATTCTTCTAGGTACCCTAATAGTCCAACCTTTATCCCTAAAGTGTTTCTTTATTTCTCCAATAATAGTTGGAGTGGCAAAACTAGAAAATTCAAAACCCTTATCCACATCATATCTATCTACTGCATAAATAAGTCCAACGGAGGCAACCTGATATATATCATCGTATTCAATTCCTCTATTGGCATATTTTTTAGATAGTATTTCTGCAATATATAAATGTTTTTCTATTAGATATTCTCTAATTTTAGGATCTCCCGTTTCCTTAAGTTGTTTAAATAGAAACTTAGTATCCTGTCCTTTCAATTCTTCTGTACTATTATATCCATAATATTTTTCTGCTTTCATCTAATACCATCCTCTATATATTTTATCATTTCAACTCCTTTTTCAGAAAAATTTACATTATCCATTAAAGATTCTATGATTAATAGTCCCAATTTCATTTCTTTATTTGCTTCTTTACCATATGCCTTGTGGACATTATCAATATTTACAATTAGCCTGTCCTCTTCTATTTTATATATTATATTAATTTTTTCAGATTTGTTTAGTGCATTTATGCAGGCCTCTGATATGGAAACTTTTATATCTTCAATATCCTCTATATTAAAACCCATACTATTACATATTGAGGAAGTGGTAAGTCTTACTACAGAAATATAATCTGGTTTACTAGGAATAGTTAATGTAATAATATCCTTATTCATCTCTTCACTCCTTAATTATGAAAACTTTATCTAAATCTGTTATATCAAATAATTTTCGAATATTAGGTTTAATATTTTCCAAATATATATTGTTTTCATTTTCCTTTGTTATTTTTAAGATACTAATTAATGCACCTAAACCAGTACTATCTAAATAGTCTAATCTTTCCCCATCAATTAATATATCTGACATTTTTTCTTTTAATTTTTCAACAATTTTATCTCTAAATTCTGAAGATGTATAAATATCAATTTCTCCCTCTGGGATCACATGCCATATATTTTTTTCTTCATTATAGTTTATACTAATATTTAAAGACATAACGAGCCTCCTTTATGCTATTTTACTAAATTAATTGTATAATAAAAGTCTATTAATGTAAAGAAATACCCCTAAATATTAGGGGTATTTCTTTATTATTCCTCTTCTACGTATTTAGCTACTGCCATGACTTTATCTTCTTCATTTCCCATTTTCATCAGTGTAACTCCTTGAGTATTTCTTCCCATAATGGAAATATCCTCAGCCTTTAATCTTATTATAATTCCAGAAATGGAAATCATAATAATTTCATCCTTTTCATCTATAACCTTAGCTGATACCAATTTACCTGTCTTCTCTTTTACATTAAAGGTTTTAATTCCCATGCCACCTCTATTTTGTAATCTATATTCTCCTAATAAGGTTCTTTTACCAAATCCAAATTCTGATATTACTAGTAGTTCTTTACCTTCTTCTACTAAATCCATAGCCACCACTTTATCATCTTCTTTTAAAGTAATAGCTTTAACTCCTGCAGCATTTCGGCCCATATTTCTTACATTTCTTTCATCAAATCTAATAGACATTCCATTTTTGGTAACTACTATTATTTCTCTTTTACCATTGGTTTTTCTAACATCTATTAATTCATCTTCTTCTCTTAAATTTATAGCAATAATACCTGTTTTTCTGATATTTTTAAATTGTTCTAATTTAGTCTTTTTAATTATACCTTTTTTAGTGATTAACACTAAACTAGACTCTGGCTCGTATTTTTCTATAGGTATAATTGCCGATACCCTTTCATTTCCTGTTAAATTTAACAGATTGATTATAGCAGTACCCTTTGCCTGTCTTCCCCCTTCAGGAATTTCATAGGCCTTTAGGGAATACACTTTTCCTTTATTAGTAAAGAATAATATAGTATCGTGAGTTGATGTAATGAATAAATCTTCTACAAAATCTTTTTCCCTTGTAGTAAGACCTGTTACACCTCTTCCACCTCTTTTTTGCGTTTTATAGGTATCTGCTGGCAATCTCTTTATATAGCCAAAATGGGTTAGAGTTATAATAACATCTTCTTCATCAATCATATCTTCTATATTAATATCTTCTACAGAAGGCATTATTTTAGTTTTTCTTCTATCTCCATATTTTCCTTTGATTTCTAATAGTTCGTCTTTGATTATTCCATATATTAATTTTTCACTAGAAAGTATTTCTTTTAATCTGTTTATTTCTTTAATTAAAGCTTCATATTCTTCTTCTAATTTTTCTCTTTCTAAACCTGTTAATCTTCTAAGTCTCATATCTAAAATAGCTTGAGCTTGTTTTTCTGAAAGCTCAAAACTATCCATTAATCTTTTTCTTGCTACAGACTCTTCCTTAGAGGATCTAATAATATTTATTACCTCATCTATATTATCCAATGCAATTTTTAAACCTTCTACAATATGAGCTCTATCTTCAGCCTTATTTAAATCAAATTGAGTTCTTCTAACGATTATTTCTTTTTGGTGATCTAGATAGTACTCTAGTATTTGTTTTAAATTTAAAACTTGGGGTTCATCATTTACTAAGGCTAACATAATTACACCAAAGGTAGTTTGTAATTGAGTTTGTTTATATAAATTATTTAAAACCACATTTGGATTAGCATCTCTTTTAAGTTCAATTACTATTCTCATACCTTCTCTATCAGATTCATCTCTTAAGTCAGAGATTCCTTCTAATTTTTTATCCCTTACTAATTCAGCTATTTTTTCAATTAATCTAGCCTTATTTACTTGATAAGGTAATTCTGTAACTACAATTTTATTTCTTCCTTTAGTATGTTCTTCTATTTCAGCTACTGCCCTTATTTTTATTTTTCCTCTTCCAGTGCTAAAGGCTGATTTAATTCCATCTTTCCCCATTATAGTTCCACCAGTTGGAAAATCTGGTCCTTTTATTACCTTCATTAAATCTTCAATATCAGATTCTGGTTCTTCTATTAACATCACTAATCCATCTATTACCTCTTTTAAATTATGTGGTGGAATATTAGTAGCCATTCCTACTGCAATTCCTGAGGAACCATTTACCAATAAATTAGGAAATCTACTAGGAAGTACTATAGGTTCTTTTAAGGTTTCGTCAAAATTTGGCCTATAATCTACAGTTTCTTTATTAATATCTCTTAGCATTTCTAAAGCAAGTTTAGTCATTCTCACTTCTGTATAACGCATAGCTGCAGGACTATCCCCATCTATAGACCCAAAGTTACCATGACCATCTACTAATAGGTATCTAGTATTAAAATCCTGAGCAAGTCGTGTCATAGCATCATAAACCGATGTGTCTGAGTGAGGATGATATTTACCCAGTACATCCCCTACAACTCTAGCGGATTTTCTATAGGGTTTATCTGGTGTCATGCCTAGTTCGCTCATAGCATAAAGTATTCTTCTGTGAACAGGCTTTAGCCCATCTCTAACATCAGGAAGTGCCCTACTTACTATTACTGACATGGCATAATCCAAGTAAGAAGTTTTCATTTGTTCTTCTATATTTACTTCTACTATTTTGTGCTTATCATTTGTTCTATTTTCATCATTACCCATGAATTTCCTCCTTTACTATATGATTAAATAATTGATTATATATCTAAATTTTTAACTAAGCTTGCATTTTCTTCTATAAATTCTCTTCTTGGTTTTACCTTATCTCCCATTAGTGTAGTAAATATTTCATCAGCAGCTATTGCATCCTCAATATTTACTTTTAATAATATTCTCTGTTCTGGATCCATTGTAGTTTCCCAAAGTTGTTCTGGATTCATTTCTCCAAGACCTTTATATCTTTGAATAGTATAATTTGTTCTACCTATTTCATTTAATAATTTTTCTAATTCCGAATCACTATAGGTATAGTGTTCTTTTCTAGATTTAGTAACTTTGTATAAAGGAGGTTGAGCAATATAAATATGACCATTTACTAACAGATCTTTCATATATCTATAGAAAAATGTTAATAATAAAGTTCTAATATGGGCACCGTCCACATCCGCATCCGTCATTATTATGATTTTCCCATATCTTAATTTTTCTATATCAAATTCGCTACCTATACCTGTTCCAAAAGCTGTAATCATAGCCCTTATTTCTTCAGATTCTAACATTTTATCTAATCTTGCTTTTTCCACATTCATTATTTTTCCCCTTAGTGGAAGTATAGCCTGAAATCTTCTATCTCTACCCTGCTTGGCACTACCACCAGCTGAATCCCCTTCCACTAAAAATATTTCCGTAATTTCTAAATCGTCTTCTTGGCAATCTGCAAGTTTGCCTGGCAATGTGGTATTATCTAATATACTTCTCTTTCTAGAAATTTCTCTTGCCTTTCTAGCTGCTTCCCTAGCCCTAGCTGCACCAACAGTCTTTTCTAAAATAATTTTACCTTCCTGAGGATTTTCCTCTAGATAGTGGAATATAAAATCATAGCTTAAGGATTCTACTATGCCTCTAGTTTCACTATTGCCTAATTTAGTTTTAGTTTGGCCTTCAAACTGAGGATCTGTTAATTTTACAGAAAGTACAGCAGATAAACCTTCTCTAACATCATCCCCTTGAAAATTGTCTTCTTTTTCTTTTATATAACTATATTTTCTGCCATAATCATTTATAGCACGAGTTAAAGCAGTTCTAAGCCCAGATAAATGAGTACCCCCTTCTTGAGTATTTATATTGTTTGCAAATGTATGAATGTTTTCTGAATACCCATCTGTATATTGCATTGCCAATTCTACTACTGTATTGTCTTTTTCTGCTTCAAAATACATAATATTTCTTTGAATAGGGGTTTTCTTTCTATTTATATATTCTACAAAAGATTTAATTCCACCTTCATAGTGAAATTCTTTTTTAAAATTTTCCCTTTTATCTTCTAAAGAGATTTTAACTCCTTTGTTTAAAAAAGCCATTTCTCTAAGTCTATACTCTAAAGTTTCAAAATTAAATATTACTTCATCAAATATTTCTCTATCAGGCATAAATTCAATAATTGTACCTGTGGTATTTGCTTCCCCCACTATTTTTAATTCAGATACTGGGATTCCCCTTTCAAATCTTTGAGTATATTCTTTTCCATTTCTTTTTACTGTAGCTATTAAATATTCAGATAGTGCATTCACCACAGATACTCCAACTCCATGTAGGCCACCTGATACTTTATATGCATTATTATTAAACTTTCCCCCTGCATGAAGTATAGTTAATACAGTTTCTACAGTAGACTTTCCAGTTTGAGGATGAGTTTCTACTGGAATACCTGAGCCATTATCCCCTACAATAATAGAATTATCTTCATTTATTATAACTTTAATAGTATCACAAGCCCCAGCTAATGCCTCATCTATACTATTGTCTACTACTTCATATACTAAATGATGTAATCCCCTAGGTCCTGTACTACCAATATACATGCCTGGCCTTTTTCTAACTGGTTCTAGACCTGTTAATACTTGAATTTCTTCAGCCGTATATTTTCTTTCATTATTATCATTTGCCATTAAATTTCCTCCAATCCCTTATTTATTCATTCTATTATATAATGCTTGAGATGAAATATTAGATGTATAAAGGCCATATTTCTTATTTTTATCATTTGTCTCAACTATTACATAGCTTTTGACATCCTTGGTATTAGAATTTAAAACTAAATGCTCATTTATAAATTTCTCAATAAAAGATTTAGTAGTCTCGGAATCCTCTACAGTATCTCTATCTAATATGGTAATTATATCTTTTGCTAATACAGTATTATTATCACCTATATGAATAAACATCCTATCTACTCCTCATATATAATTTCACCATTATCTATATAAAATATAGACTTATTTGTCTTTTCCAATTCCTCTAAACCTAATAAATCCGTAGATGTTATTATGGTTTGAATTTTATTAAAGGATTTACTTAAATATTTTCTTCTTTCTTCATCTAATTCTGAAAAAACATCATCTAAAAGTAGAACTGGATAAATGCCATTTTCTATATTTATAATTTCTACTTGAGATAATTTTATTGATAAAACTATGGTTCTTTGCTGTCCTTGGGAAGCAAATGCCCTAGTATCCATATTATTTATTTTAATTTCTATATCATCCCTATGGGGTCCAATTTCAGTACTTTTAATAATTAAATCTCTTTTAGTATTGGATTTTAACTTTTTAAAAAAATTACTTTCTATTTCATCTTTATTTTTATTATAAAAATCTACATTGGAAATATAGTCTAAATCTAAATTTTCATTTTCCAAAGTTAATTGTTTATGAATTATACAAGATTCATTAGATAATCTTTTTATAAATTCCCTTCTAGCCAATATTACTTCTGTACCTGTTTTTGCCATTTGAATATCAAATATCTCCAACAAATTTAATATATCCATATTAGATTTATTAGATTTTAATAAATTATTTCTTTGATAAAGTATTTTATTATATCTATTTAAATTGTATTTATATACTGGTCTAATTTGAGAAATACTTAAATCTAAAAAGTTTCTTCTTTCTATCGGGCTACCTTTTACAATTTTCAAATCTTCAGGAGAAAATATTATTACACTTAAGCCGCTATTTAATTCCTTCAAATTATCTAATTCTACTCTATTTATTTTAACTCTTTTTGGTCCATTTCTATCTAGTTTTATTTCAATAAATCTTCCACTGCCATTTAATCCTACATTAGCCCCTACATAAGCCTCTTTTTTATTAAAATTAATTAATTCTCTATCTTTATTAGTTCTAAAAGACCCACCTGTGGCACAAAGATAAATAGATTCTAATAAATTGGTTTTCCCCTGAGCATTTTTTCCAATAAATATATTCATATTTTTATTTAATTTTACATTTAATGAATTATAATTTCGAAAATTAATTAATCTAATATTTTCTATATACAAAAAAACACCTTCCCTAAAAATCCCCTTATTCAAGTAGATTTCCCAAACCATTTGGTTTGGGAATCCTAATATATTATACCACAATAAAACTTTCCATGTCTTTTATTTCTACAATATCTCCTTTTTTTATTTTTTTTCCTCTAGATTTAGTTAATTCTCCATTGATTTTTACCAAACCATCATTAATCAATAATTTGGATTGCCCTCCTGTATCAATAATACCTGCAAATTTTAATAATTGATCTAATTTTATAAATTCTGTTTCTATTTTTATCTCTTTCATATTTATTATATACTCCTTTTAATAATCTTCCCGTGCTAAACGAACTGGCAATGCTAAATAAGTATAATTTTCATCTCCTACAGGCTTTATAATACAAGGATTTAAACCTCCCATAAAAGAAAGCTCTATTTCTTCAGCTTCTATAATCCTTACTCCATCTAAAATATATCTAGAATTAAAAGCTATATCTAATTCATCTCCATTTTGTTTAGAATAAACTTCCTCATTTACATTTCCTATTTCTGAATTAGATTTAATTTTTATTTTATCTTCTCTTATATTTAATTTAATTAAATTAGTTTTTGCCTCATTAGCTAATAAAGATGCTCTTTCTAAACTATCCTGAAATTCTTTTTTATTTACCAATACTGTTGTTTTATGATCTTTTCTAATTATATCTTTATAGTTTAAAAATTGTCCTTCTAATAATCTAGAGAACAATAAAGTTTCTCCCATATTAAAAATTACATGGCCTGGGGCAATGGCAATATTTAGATTTTCTTCACTATCCTCGAGTATTTTGTTTAATTCTATTAAGGCTTTACTAGGTATAATAATTTTAATATTCTCTTCTATATCTACAGGAATACTTCTAAGAGCCAATCTATAACCATCTAAAGCTACAAAAGATGCCATGCCATTGGATATTTCTAATAGTATACCAGTTAAAATAGGCCTAGTTTCATCTTCTGTAGTTGCGAATACTGTGTGTCTAATGGCTGATTTTAATAAATCCTTAGACATGGTAAAAGAATTTTGATTTATAATAGTAGGTAATTCTGGATATTCTAAAGCATTACTGCCTAGTATATTAAACTCAGAATTTTCACATTTTATATTCATTTTATTATTTTCTACTGATATAAAAATTGGGGAATTAGGCAGTTTTTTAATTATGTCCCCAAATATTCTAGAATTTATGACAATAGAACCTTCTTCAATAATATTACACTCTACATAGGTTTCTATACCAATTTCTAAATCTGTAGTTATTAATTTTAATTTTCCATCAAAGGCTTCTAAAAGTATACCACTTAAAATTTGCATTGTACTTTTACTAGATGTACCTTTTTGAACTATATTAATTTGCTTTGCTAAATCCCTTTGATTAATTTCTATTCTCAATTGATAAACCTCCTTTTTTTATTCTTAGATATAGATAGAATATATAATATATAGTAGTAATAGTAGTAGGGCCTGTGAATATGTTAATAAGTATGTGTAAAAATCTAAAATAATAGATTAGGTGATTTTATAAAATGTGGATAAAATTTTATAATTATCATTACTATCCACAGAATATAAAATTATTTTGTATAATGAATTAGTCCACATTTTATCTACAAGTATTTTAAATTTTTTGTGGATTAATCTCCCTTCAATTCCTTTACGATATTATCAAGCTTATTTTTAAACTGCTCAGATTCTTTTACATCTAGACCTATTTTATCGTGGGCATGTAATACAGTAGTATGATCCCTACCTCCAAATTCTTCCCCTATTTTAGGCAAGGATAAATCAGTTAATTCTCTAGTTAAGTACATGGCAATTTGTCTAGGATAGGCTATGGCCCTTGTCCTTTTTTTAGAAACAAAATCTTCCATTTTAATATTATATTCTTTACTTATGATATTTTTAATTCTATCTGGTGTTATTTCTTGAGGCTTTTTATCTGAAATAATATCCTTAAGGGCCTCCTCTGCTAGTTCAACTGTTACTTCTCTGTTAGTTAGAGATGAATATGCAACTACCCTTATTAATGCACCTTCTAGTTCCCTTATATTGGATTGAATTTCAGTTGCTATATAAAGCATTACATCATTGGAAATGTTAATATTTTCTACTTTAGCCTTTTTCTTAAGTATGGCAATACGAGTTTCTAAATCTGGGGGTTGAATATCAGCTATTAATCCCCATTCAAATCTAGATCTTAATCTATCCTCTAAAGTAGGTATTTCTTTAGGAGGTCTATCACTGGAAATAATTATCTGTTTATTAGCTTCATGTAGTGCATTAAAGGTATGGAAAAATTCTTCCTGAGTACTTTCTTTTCCTGCAATAAATTGAATATCGTCTACTAATAAAACATCTACATTTCTATATTTATTTCTAAATTCATTATTTCTATCATCTCTAATTGAATTAATAAGTTCATTAGTAAATTTTTCAGAGGATACATATACTACTTTTGTGTCTGAACTTTGGCTTAGTATAAAATGCCCAATGGCATGCATTAAATGAGTTTTACCAAGTCCCACTCCACCATAGATAAATAGAGGATTATAGGCTTGAGCTGGGGCCTCGGCTACTGCTAAGGATGCGGCATGGGCAAATCTATTACTATTGCCTATTACAAAGGAATCAAAGGTATATTTAGGGTTTAATTGGGATCTTTGATTATTTTCTATATTTTCCATATCCATAGATTGTCCCATATTTATGTCTATTTCATCCCCTGGAATAATAAATTGAACAGTATATTCCCTGCCAACTACTTGTGCTATGGCGTTTTTTATTAATATTAAGTATCTACCTTCTAATATTCCTTTTGTAAACTCATTAGGTGCAGCCAAAATAATTTTATCTTCGGTTATAGCTATGGGGTTAATGGTTTTAAGCCATGTATTAAAACTAACTTCTGTTAGTTCTACTTTAATTAAATTCAAAGCCTTATTCCATATATTATTTAAATTTGAATCCATAAAAAAATCCTCCTATTTTATTGTAAATTATAACCAATATAATAATAAATTATAACAAAAATAAAAATATCTACAATTTTATCCACAGAAATTATAAAAAAATATAAATATTTTTAAAGAATAAATGGTATAATAATTGTGGATAAGCTATTAACTTTTTGTAGATAATTTTTTTGAAAGAAGAAAATTTAAGATTATCCACATGTATAGTGTTTATTGTATTGTGGATATTAAAGCTAGCATTTGTAAAGTTTATAATAGTTAAAATTTAAAGAAAAAGCCAAACTATCCACAAACTATCCACAGACTGTGAATAGTTTAAGATATTTTCATTACAAAAATTTATCCACATGCATATTCTATAATATCAAAAAATAAAACTTTTATCAATAGAATTATCCACAAGTTAAAAAGTTTGTGGATAACTAAAATGTGTATATATTATTACTATTTATTAAACCCTCTAATTAAACTTCTTGACATATATACTCAGTATAAATATAATCTATAGTAGCATTTATCTTTTTACCTTGTTTTTAAATTTTATATTCATATATAAGTAAGTGGTTTGAAGGAGGGGAAAAAATGAAAAGAACATATCAACCTAAAAAAAGAAAAAGAAACAAAACTCATGGATTTAGAAAAAGAATGAGTAC
>DAIMNI010000070.1:0-10834 GCA_036720245.1 Tissierellia bacterium
AACCATCTATTAAAACATTTGCTGTTGAAATAGCATTTGCGGCTCCTTGTGCAAAGGCTAAAACAAAGGTAGCTGTCATAGGTCCAGATGCTACTCCTCCTGAGTCAAAGGCAATACCAACAAAAATCGGTGGAACCTTATAGGACAAGAATATCCCTAATGCAAAGCCTGGCAATAGGAAATGCCAAAGTTTCAAACTAGGTATCATAATCCTTAACATAGACATTGAAACTGCAAAAGCAATTCCCAAGGATAAGGCCACTAATATAACTCTCCTTTTTATATGCCCTGCCGTAACATCCTCCACCTGTTCAGTCAATACATAAACTGCTGGTTCTGCTAATACTACTACCATCCCCAATAAAAATCCAACAACCGGCAATAGCCAAGGATGAGAAATTGCTATTCCTTCACCCATGACCCTTCCCACTTCCATAAATCCAGCATTTACTCCAACTAAAAACAATGTAAGACCAATATATGTGTATAAAAGTCCTTTTAGAATAGTATTTTTGTTTTTCTTATTTAGTTTGAACTTAGTTTTATCAAAAATTAGAAATAGTATAAGCAAAGGAAATAAAGTTATAATAGACTCCTTTAATAATTGTGGGAATACTTTAAAATATGGACTTAATATGCCAGTATTAGGTACAAAGGCTTCCACTTCACCCTGTATATCTGTAAGTCCTTTTATTATACTCATTGACATAATAGCAAAAATAGGTCCTGCAGAGGCTAGTCCTACCATGCCAAAACTATCTTCTTCTGAAGTTTCACCACCCTTTAGTTGAGAAACTCCATACCCTAAAGCTAATATAAATGGAGTGGTCATAGCTCCAGTAGTAGCTCCTGATGCATCTACAGAAATGGCTAAAAACTCCTCCGAAACATTTACGCCAAGAATAAGTATTATAAAATAAACTAATGTAAATATCTTATTTAATCGTTTCCCATATAATATCCTAAGTAAACCTATAGCTACCATAATCCCTACTCCTATTGAAACTACAATAAGAATAAGCAAACTTGAAAGTTTTCCCCCTGAAGCTAAATTTATCTGTCTAGCAAGTATTTGCAAATCAGGTTCAGCAATGGTAATAAAA
The DNA here is from genome assembly GCA_036720245.1 of Tissierellia bacterium. Classification (GTDB taxonomy): domain Bacteria; phylum Bacillota; class Clostridia; order Tissierellales; family Tepidimicrobiaceae; genus JAAZMA01. Next base: position 1,104 of record DAIMNI010000070.1, read on the forward strand.
AACCCTAAAATAAATCCAAGTATACCAACTAAATGTACTTTATTTGTCTTTGCTATGGCTTCACCCATAAGGTTTCCAATAGGTCCAATACCAATATGAGCCCCAAATAAGAAAACCCCCAAACCTACAATAACAAGCATAGCACCTATTAAAAACCTAATAAGCATTTCAGTTCCTATGGGCACTATGGTAAAATTTAAAATAACAACTAAAATTGTTATTGGCAAAACGGATAAAGATACTTCCTTCAGTTTTTTCAATAATATATTCAAAAAACCTCCCCTTTCTAAAATAGAATATATCTATATAATATTTAAAGCTTGTATAGTATGTCAAGAACTTATAAGTATTTTACTAAATAAATTTTAATTATAGCTTAAAAATCTTTTATAATATATCAATAAAAAATATAATAATAAAACCATAGGCTTTGTTTAGGGCCTATGGTTTTATGCTAATAATCCTTTGTAAAGTTTATACTGTCCATCTCAGGATGACAGTTATATTTTATTGTCAAACCTTCGCGTAGTTGATCTCTCATTTTCTGCACCAATTTATCCATTTCTTCCAATTCCTTTAAAACTTCTTTTTCTTCTTCATTGGTTTCTATTACCTGGGAAATTCCACCATTTTTTATTACTATTCTTTTATCTGCCATTAAAGCAAGTATTGGATCATGAGTGGCTATTAATACTATTTTATCGCTGCTTACAAGTAATTTTAAAGCTTTTTTTCTGTCTATGCCTGCATTTTCTATTTCATCTATTAATACTATGGGAGCTGAAGATAATATGGCTGTATCTGCTATCATTAATGCCCTAGATTGTCCACCACTAAGGCTAGTTATAGCAGTATTTAAATCAAATTTCTCACCTGCTAAATTGTTAGCAGCCTTAATTATTTCTTTAATTACAACTTCCTCATCTTCTACCATTCTAGATCTGGCATGTAATTCTAAAAATTCATGTACTGTTAAATCCATTACAAAATTCATATTTTGAGAAAGCTGGGCTACTAATCTATTATTAGAAGAAAATCTCCACTTTGTATCAGGCGTTTCTCCATTTATTAATACTTCCCTTTTAGTAGGAGTGTCCCCATTGGCTGCCCATTCTATATCTGCTAGTAATCTAGACTTTCCAGAGCCAGTAGGGCCTACTATGGATATGATTTCTGATTTATTAATATTAATTTCTTCAAACCCCTCTACATTTCCATCTTTATCTTGGCCTTTTAATATGGTTAAAGATTCTACAGTATTATCTTTTTTTAAGCCTAAAAACTCTATCATTTGATGAATATATTCTAATAAATCTATCTTTAATTTTTCCTTATCTATAGCCCATTCTTCTATTTCTTCCTCAGTAAAATGGTCTAGATATTCTATAAAAGTATTTTTTTCATATCCCAATATATCCAGCTTATTTTCTTCCAAATAATTTATTATAAAAGGGTATTCTCCTATTAATTCCTCTAGGGTTTTGTTTTCCAATATATTATTCATTTTTATCACCTAAATCTATCTTTCTAATATTCCCCATTTGATAATCTTCACCTATTCTAGTTTCCCCTAAGCAATAGGAACATAGAGCTGAAGGCATGGGGAATCTTAATTCTTTTCCCTTAACTGTATCTATATTTTTATCTTCATCATATAATAATGTGCTTAATTCATAGGCACCTTGTCCTGTTAGGCCATTTATATGCATGGTAATTGCACGTGGATTTACAGAATTTACTTTAGACAAAAATACTTCCCTTTCTGCTTGGGATACTATATCTCCTTTAGTAATGGCCACAATATCTGCTGATTTTAACATAGGGCCAATTTTCTTAGGAGTATTTATGCCTGATAAATTATCTATTACACAGATAGATTTTATATCCTTAATATAAGGGGAACATCTATTACATAGTCCTGCAGATTCAGTAATTAATAGGTCTAAATTCTGTTCTAGACCCCAATTAACCACTTCTTCTATATTCGATATAAAATAATGGTCTGGGCAAAGGGAACCAGATAGTCCCTTCCTTACAGGTACTCCTGCCTTTTCATATAAAATATCATCATCTGTATAAAGACAATCAAATTTAACTACTCCTACTAAAATATCTTTCATTTTCAATGCTTCTATTACTTTTAATATAATAGAGGTCTTCCCTGAAGAAGGGGGGCCAGAAACTGTAACTAAATTCATCTAATCACTCCTAAACTGATTCATTAAATATATTTTCACATTTAGTAATTAATTCTCCTATATTGTTTTCCCCAATAAAATCCCAACCTAGCCATAGATATTTTTGTTCACTAGGTATATTATTATCTACATCTGGATTAGTAGAAGGAAATCTCCCATTATGGGATAATATTTCTCCTATTTCCTTTGAGGCAAATAAATCTACAAAGGGCTTTAGTTTATCCTTCTTGGACTTCTTGGATAATAAAAATATGGGACTAATAATAGCACCATCTTCAGGCCATACTGCTACCATAGGGCCACCTCTTTTAGTCATTTTAGTAAAGAAATATGGCATTATGGTAATAGCAGGTCTATTGGATTTCATATAGGATTTTACCATTTCTGATGGATGCATACTTTTTAACATGGATTTCCCAAGTTTTCTAATTCCATCTTCTCCATATTCTTTGTATATGGTTAAAAGCATTGCATTAAATAGATCAAAATCCCCTACTGGTAAGGATACTGCATTTTCAAACTCAGGTTTTAATATATCCTCCCAGGTTCTTGGCATCTCCCTTTCCCCTAATTCTTCAGTATTAACTAAGAATACTGCTGGCACTACACCTATTACTGTATACTCCCTTTTGGGGTCTTGTAAATTTATATATTCATTTTGAAAGTCTGCATTTAATTTATCAAAACTTGTAATATCCTCAAAAGTTCCCCTTTCCTTAAATTTTCCCATTAAGCTTTTATCAAAGAATAAATCAAATCCTGCAGAAATAAATAAATCTAATAGTTCCTCTTCTGATTCTGCATTTTCTATTGTTTCTATTAGCCAGTCTATGCCACCAGCTGCAGCTTTTAATTCATAATCTACTGTATAATCTAATTTGCCGCCTTCTTCTTCCATCCATTTATTAAAAGCATCTAATAATGGTACTCTAACTGGACATGGCAATACTCCATCTATTCTAATATCCTTCTCTTCCTTTTCTGTTTTAGATATTAGGGTCTCATCTATAGCTTTTCTATTTTCTTCAATCGCCTCAATTAGTTTTTCACAAAATACATCTAAATTCATTTTCTTGCTTTTGATTGACATTTCCAAAGATATGGCCTTTCCCATTGATTTTCTCATATTTTCATTGGCTAATTGTTCAAACCCATTAGCCATAAATACATCTAAAGTTTCAGGATATTTTTCTAATATATCATAAATCTTATCATTTATATCAAAGTATTTATTCATTTTTTACCTCCCAATCATACTAATCTACTATGTATTATTCTACTATTTCTATAGGTTTTATGCCGTAACCTATGTTACCAGAATTTAAAAGGATTACCGATTTGGTAAGAACACTAAAAAGGTCTAAATTGTCATTCTGAACGCAGTGAAGAATCCTAAGTTTCTGCCATTTAGAGATCCTTCGCTTATGCTCAGGATGACAAAAAGGCCACTTTTTCAATGGTCTTGATTTGGTAATCCTAATTTTTAAGTTCAGCCTTTGCTTTATCTTCATTTAAAAATTGACTTCTATATAGTTCATAATAATGTCCTTTTTTATTTATTAATTCACTATGATTACCAGCTTCAATTATTTCCCCTTTGTCTATTACCATTATAATATCAGCATTTCTAATAGTACTAAGTCTATGGGCGATTATAAAGGTAGTTCTATTTTCCATAAGTTTCACCATAGCCTCTTGGATTTTAAATTCTGTTCTAGTATCTACACTAGAGGTGGCTTCATCTAGTATTAATATAGATGGATTAGATAATATAGCTCTAGATATGGCTAAAAGTTGCCTTTCTCCTTGACTTAAATTAGTGCCACCTTCCGTAAGTAAAGTTTCATAGCCATCTGGCAATTTATTTATAAAATCCTCTGCCCTAGACATTTGAGCTGCCCTTATTATTTCTTCATCAGTGGCATCCAATTTACCATATCTAATATTTTCCTTAACTGTTCCAGAAAAGAGATAAGTATCTTGAAGTACCATACCAAATATATTTCTTAAACTATACTTTTTATAATCCTTAATATTAATTCCATCTATAAGAATTTCTCCCATTTCCACTTCATAAAATCCAGTTAATAAATTTACTATAGTAGTTTTCCCTGCACCTGTAGGCCCTACTAAGGCAATATTTTTGCCTGGCTCTATTTTAAAGGAAATATCCTTAAGTATTGGTTCTCCTTTCTTATACTCAAAATTAACATTTCTAAATTCTACTTCACCTTTTATATTCTCTACCTCTATTGCATCATCTAAATCTTTTCTTTCTTCTTCCCTATCTAATATTTCAATTACCCTTTCTGCCCCTGCTATTCCAGATTGTAATGTATTAAAGGTAGCTGCTATTTCCATTAAAGGTCTAGTAAATTGTTTAGAGTAAAATATAAAACTAGAAATTACCCCTACAGAAATTTTACCTTTTATTGCTAAAATGCCACCAAATATGGCTATTACTCCAAATCCAAAATTGCCTATTACATTCATTATAGGCATTAAAAATCCTGACCACACTTGGGCTTTATACCCTACATCCCTTAAAATATTGTTTTCTTCTATAAATTCCTCTACAATCTTTTCTTCCTTTCCAAAGGCCTTTACTACAGAAATACCACCTATAGTTTCTTCAATCTGACTATTTAATTTTCCTAAAGATTCTTGCTGCTTCCTAAATAATACCCCAGTTTTATTAGTTATGGTTTTAGTTAATAAATATACTAGTGGAATAGTTACCATACTGGCAATGGTCATAGGTATGCTTAAATATAGCATCATAATTAAAGAACCTATTATATTCACTATAGAAGACATTAATTGTATAGTAGATCCCGATATGGTAGTGCTAATATTGTCAATATCATTAGTTACCCTACTCATTAATTCTCCATGAGTAGTAGTGTCAAAAAATATTATAGGCAAAGATTGAAATTTATTAAATAATTCCTTTCTAATATTAAATACAATTCTTTGGGAAATCCCCACTACTAAATACTCTTGAAAAAGTTTAAATAAATTGTCCAATATATATATAATTAATAATATGCTAATAATTGATTTTAATTTATCAAATTCTACTTTACCAAGTCCTGGGTATATAGCATCTATACTTTTCCCAATTAAAAAAGGAATAAATATACCTAATATACCGGAAATTAAAACTAGAATAAAAACTAAAATTAATCTTCCCTTTTCTACTTTAAAATAACCCTTAAGTCTATTTAATGTATATTTTTTGTCCTTTGGTTTTTCTCCAGGCACTAGGCGGCGGCCATGCCCACCTGCAGGAGGTCTTTTTCTAGAATCCAACTTCTATATCCTCCTTTCCAATCTGAGAATAATAAATATCTTGATATATTTCTGAAGTATTCATTAGTTCAACATGATTTCCCTGATTTACGATTTTTCCCTTATCCATTACTAAAATTTTATCTGCATCCATTATAGAGGTAATTCTTTGGGCAATTAGTATTACTGTGGTATTTTTACTATATTTTTTTAGGCCCTCTTTGATTTTTCTTTCTGTAAGCATATCTACTGCTGAGGTGCTATCATCTAATATCAATATATCAGGCTTCTTAATTAAAGCTCTAGCTATGGAAATCCTCTGTTTCTGTCCCCCAGATAAATTAACTCCCCCTTGGCCTAAATATGTATTATAGCCTTCACTAAAGGAATTAATAAAATTATGTGCCTCAGCAATCTTTGCCACTTCTATAATTTCTTCCTCTGTAGCCATTTCATTTCCCCATTTAATATTTTCTCGAATGGTACCAGTAAACAATAATACTTTTTGAGGCACCATGGCTATTTTATCCCTTAGCTTTTTAATTTCTATATCCTTAATGTCTATACCATCTATTTTTATATTGCCCTTTATGGGATCATAAAATCTAGGTATTAAATTTATTAAAGTAGATTTACCTGAACCTGTAGAACCAATAATCCCTAAAGTTTCTCCTTTATTTATGGAAAAATTAATATCCTCTAATACTGGCTGGAAATTCCCTTTGTACGCAAAATATACATTTTCAAATTCTATTTTCTCTTTTAGCTCCACATTGGAAATAGGTTTATCTATTTCTAATATGGTATTGTCTGCTGCAAATACTTCCCCAACTCTTTCTGCTGAAGCCTTAGCCCTTATGAACATATTAAGAATTCTACTCATCATAACTAGAGCAAATAATAATTGGGTTAAATAATTTATCAATGCCATGATTTTTCCTGCTTCCATATTGCCTATATTGACACTATATCCGCCAAACCATAGTACTAATACTACTCCCATATTTACACATAATGGGCTAAATATGGCTATGGTTTTCATGCCTTTTAAAGTAGTATCTTTTAAATTTTTATTTACTTTTTCAAATCGTTCCTCTTCATATTCAAATCTATTAAAAGCCTTTACCACTCGAATCCCCGCTAAATATTCTCCCATTATGCCATTAACTTTATCTAAGGCAATTTGCATCTTTTTAAATAATGGATAGGATAATTTAAAATTAAAGTAAGTAATAATTCCCACTATAGGAACTAGGCCCAATAATATAAAGCCCATTTTGGTATTTAATATAAAGGACATAATTATAGCACCTATGCCCGTAACTGGTGCCTTTACAAATACTCGCATCATACCATGGGAGAAATTTTGCATATGGTTTACATCATTGGTGATTCTAGTGATTAAAGAAGCATCTTGAAATTCATTTACATTATCTAGGGAAAATCCTTGAATTTTAATATATAAATCCTCCCTTAAATCGGCACCAAAACCCTGAGAAGCCTTAGTAGAGATAATATTTCTAGTGCTAGCAAATAATAGACCTATGAAGGTCAACAATAGCATTAGTCCACCTAATCTTAATACATAATTTATATCCCCATTTTTAACTCCATTGTCAATTATTTTTGACATAATAATAGGCTGAATTAAATCCCCTAGGGTTTCAAGTATTAAAACACTAAGGGCTATAAAAAAAGGTTTCCTATATTTTATTAAGTATTTTTTTAAATATTTTGTATTAGTATTCATAATATTCTCCAATATTTTATTTACTATATATTATATTATTTCGATACCCTAAATACAAGTAAAAATTTTATCTCCAATCTTTATTTCTCCTCCCTTTAAAACCTTAGTGAATATTACACTTTGATGGAGAGGGCAAGTCTTTCCCTGTTTTATTAAATTGCATTCTAAAAAACAGTTTTTCCCTATTTCTGTAATTTGATGAAGGGTTTCTCCAATTAAAACCGTAGAACCTTGGGAAATATTGTTTATATCAAGATTCCTCACCCTTATATTTTCATGAAATTTGTTAATACATAATCCTTTAAGTTCCTTATCTTGGATTTCATTCCAGCCTTCCTCTGTAAAAATGGAAACCTGTCTTTCACCACCTATAGAATGTATGTCCTCAATTAAGCCTAATCCTTCTTTTAAATAGGCTTTTTCCACTAATTCTGGCTTTTGTCCCTTTTCTTTTTTAATATATATTCCAACAACTTCTCCTTTATTTTTCATATATTAAAGCACCTCTATAGTATCCCCTGCTTTGATTATTCCACCTTTTATTACTCTAGTAAATATTCCTTCTGTAGGCATTATGCATTTTCCTACAGTTTGAGCAATGGCACAGCCTGTATGGCATTTCTTACCTATTTGGGTTACTTCTTGTAGGGTTTCACCTATTTTAAGTCTTGTCCCTATGGGAAGTTCATATAATATTATTCCCTCTGTAGTAATATTTTCTGCAAAATCCCCATGTTTTAATTCTAAACCCTGCTCTTCCATTTTCTTAAAACTTTCTATTCCAAGTAAACTTACTTGTCTATGCCATTTCCCAGCATGGGCATCTCCTTCTAATCCGTAATTTTCTATAAAATTTCCCTTGGGTATAGGTGTTTTAACTACACCTTTTTTATCCGAAATATTGACTTCTACTACTTTTCCTATTTTATTCATAAATTCCATCACTCCTTATATATTCTCCCGATTTTCCACCAGTTTTTTTAATTAATTTAATATCTCCCATTATCATATCCTTATCTACTGCCTTACACATATCATATATAGTAAGTATTGCCAAAGAAACGGCAGTTAAAGCTTCCATCTCCACTCCAGTTTTCCCTATGGTATTTACTTTAGATTGTACTACAATACTATCTTCTAATATATTAAATTTAATATCTACCCCTGTTAAATTTATATTATGACACATGGGAATTAAATCACTGGTTTTTTTAGCCCCCATTATGCCTCCTATTTGAGCAACTGAAAGTACATCTCCCTTTTTTATCATACCTTCTTTAATTAATTCTATAGTTTCTTTTTTCATTTGAATTTTACCTTGGGCAATGGCTGTTCTTTTAGTATCATCTTTTTCTCCTACTTCCACCATATGTGCCCTGCCCTCTGTATTAAAATGTGTAAATTCCATATTATCCCCCTATTTCATTCATATTGGTATTTATATATTCTCCCGATTCTAAATTGTGTTCCTTAGGTTTTCTATATATGGCATCTAATATTATTTTTTCTATATCTTCTCCATTTCTTAAAGGCGTTTTCAAATCTATTTCTTCTTTAGAATGAAGACAGGGCTTTAATTTACCCTGCGCTGTAATTCTCATTCTATTACAATACTTGCAAAACTTGCAGGATATTGGGTTTATTAAACCTATTTTAGACTTTCCATTAGGCAATTTATAATAATTTGCAGGAGAAGATATATCTTCTTTTTCTATTTTAATTAATTCAGGTAGTTTTTCCAATACTATGCTATTGGATATAAAATAGCTAGATTCAAATTTAGCTGCCTCCCCTATGGGCATTAATTCTATAAATCTAATATCTAAACCTTCCCTTTCTGCCCAATATATTAAATCTTCTATTTCTTCATCATTTATTCCCTTTGTAAGAACTGTATTTATTTTAATAGGATTTAGGCCTACTTTTTTAGCCTCATTAATTCCTTCCAATACATCCTCTAAATGTCCGCCCCTTGTAATATGAGAATACTTTTCCCCATTTAAAGTATCTAAGGAGATATTTACTCTATTTAATCCCAAGATTTTTAAATTCCTAGCATATTCTTTAAGAAGTATTCCATTAGTTGTCATGGTAAAGTCCTCTATTTCTTCTAATTCACCTATGCCTTTTACTATATCTAAAATACCCCTCCTTACCAAGGGTTCTCCACCAGTTAATCGAACTTTATTTATTCCAAGGGATGTAAATACCCTAGCTATTTCTATTATTTCTTCTACCGATAATATATCCTTATGCCCTTTTTTCCCTATTCCCTCTTCTGGCATACAATATCTACATCTTAGATTGCACAAATCTGTAATAGAAATTCTTAGATAATTTATATTTCTTCCATAGGAATCCAACATATTATCATCTCCTTTAAGTAAAAACTAAATATTTATACTATTATAACACAAAAAAGGAATCCCTGAAAAAGATATAATCGGGTAGGAGGTAAATAATTATTTTATTTACCGACCTCCCCCACCACC
>DAIMNI010000009.1:0-11382 GCA_036720245.1 Tissierellia bacterium
ACTAAATTAGACTGCAATGCAAAAAGGGGTCTATTTTAGTTTTGCAATTAAGTAAAAATAAATAGGGACGATTGTTTAATGCATATTATCTAATTTTTGGTTTACTTTTTAAATTTTTTGTATATAATAGATTATAACAAGTAAATATTAAAACTTTGACTAAGAGTAGTAAATATAATAAAGGTCTATAGCGAATTGGGGAAGGTGAAAGCCCAATGATACTACTATATTGAATGGACTTAGGAGTTAATATCTGAAAATAGTAGGATATTAGGGTTAATTACCCTTAATAAATTGTAGTGGGCTTTAAGCCAATTAGAGTGGTACCACGGAAATAACCCTTTCGTCTCTTATTTAGAGATGAGGGGGATTTTTTATTATAGGAGGGAAGATAAATGGAAAACAAAGTAGTATTTAGTGGGGTTCAGCCTTCGGGAAGTCTTACTATAGCTAATTATATTGGGGCAATAAAAAATTGGATAGAATTACAAGATGAATATACTTGCTATTATTCCGTAGTAGATTTACATGCCATTACAGTACCTCAAGTACCAAAGGTTTTAAGAAAAAATACCCTAGAGGTATTGGCTATTTATTTAGCCTGTGGTCTAGACCCAGAAAAATCTACAGTATTTATACAATCCCATGTGCCAGCCCATTTGGAATTAACTTGGGTATTAGATTCTATTTCCTATATGGGACAATTAAGTAGGATGACTCAATTTAAAGAGAAATCCCAAAAATCTGAGGAAAATTTAAATGCCGCCTTATTTACTTATCCTGTACTAATGGCAGCAGATATATTATTATATCAAACAGATTTTGTACCTGTAGGAGATGATCAAAAGCAACATGTGGAATTAGCTAGGGATTTAGCTGAAAGATTTAATAATAAATATAGTGAGACTTTTAAAGTACCAGAGCCACTAATTAAAAAAGAAGGTGCAAGGATTATGAGCCTTCAAAATCCAGAGAAAAAGATGTCTAAATCTGATGATAATGAAAATGGATATATACTAATATTAGATGATCCAGACGCCATTCGAAGGAAAGTAAAAAGAGCGGTTACGGATTCCCTAGGAGAAGTAAAATACAATGATGAACAATTAGGTATTAAAAATTTAATGAATATTTATAGTGTGTTCTCTGGAGATTCTATAAAAGAAATAGAAAAGAAATATGATGGATTAGGCTATGGCAAATTTAAAGAAGATGTAGCAGAGGTAATTATAAAAGAATTATCTCCAATTCAAGAAAGATATAATGAGTTTATAAATAATAAGGATTATTTGGAAAAGGTATATAGTGAGGGAAGAGATAAAGCAGAATATGTGGCTATGAAAACTTTAAGAAAAGTTTATAGGAAAGTAGGTTTTATTCAAAAATAACACAAGTATTTTAACTTGTGTTATTTTTTTTTATCTTGACATATATAAGAAAATGATTTATTCTATACATAGATAGTCGATACATAGATAATATAGGTATGGGAGGTGATATTGTGAAAATTAGTAAAGAATTAATTAATGGCAGTACTAGTACATTGATAATAAGTCTTCTAGATGAGAAAACAATGTATGGATATGAATTGATAAAAGAAATAGATAAAAGGTCTAATGGGATTTTTGAATTTAAAGAAGGCACCCTATATCCATTATTGCATAGTTTAGAGTCCGATGGCTATTTAGAATCCTATTGGGATAATAGAGATGGAAATAGAAAAAGAAAATATTATTCTATTACTGATAAAGGGAAAAAGGGTTTGGCAGATAAAAAAGAAGAATGGACAACTTTTTCTAAAACAGTAAATAAAATTATAGGGGGTGAATATATATGGATTTAACACAAAATGAAAAGATAAAAGTTTATATGGATTTAGTATGTAGCCAAATAAAGTTTAAAGAAATTCATAAAAATATTAAAGAAGAATTAGTGGATCATTTAAGTAATCTAGTAGAAGAAAATATGGAAAAAGGACTTTCTTTAGAAGAAGCTATAAATATGGGAATAAAACAAATGGGGGATCCATATGCAGTAGGCCAAGATTTAAATAAGATACATAAGCCTAAACCTGAATGGAGTATATTGGCTTTAACTCTTGTATTCACATTGATAGGTATGATTGCTATCTATGCTTTAAGCTCGGAGGATTTAATACTTGGATGGAGCACTCGTGGAATTATGAAAAATTCCATAACAATGGTTATCCTAGGTATGGTAACAATATTAGCATTATACTTTTTTGATTATAGGAAAATAAAACCTATTTCAAAATACATTTACATTATTACTAGTTTGTTTCTTGTATCAGGAAAAACATTAGGAGAAATATGCGGTGGGTTTGGGATTTTCAAAGTTATTAGAGGAAGTGTTATGATTTTTAGTACAGACCTAGCATACATAGTCCCATTTTTATATGCTATAGCTTTATCTGGAATATTTGCTGAAAATAGATGGAAAAAGGATAAGATTATTTCAAATTTAGTAATTTTGTTTTTACCTGTAATTTTAATTATAGCTTTTCAGATGTCAAAGACGGCTCCTATAATGATGTATTTTGCTATGGTATTAGTTTTAATACTTGTATCTGGAGGAGGTATTAATTATATATTGGGGAGTATGGGAATTGGCGTTATTGGAGTAATATTTTTAGTAGCGAGCAGTTCTTATAAAATTGAAAGATTTAAAAGCTTTTTAAATCCTTTTAGGGATCCATTAGGTCATGGATATATAAATGTTCAATTAAGAAAATTAATATCCTCGGCTGGCTTTTTAGGAAATGGGATGAATATAGATAAGACCGAATTACCTATATTGAATTTACCAGGGATGCATACTAATTATATTTTCTCTTATATAATTTATGTTTTCGGGTGGTTGATTGGAATTTTCATAATAATATTATCTATTACTTTCTTTATTAGATTAATTAAAACAGCTAGGGAAATTAAAGATGATTATGGTAAATTATTAGTAGCCACCTTTAGCTCCTTATTTATTGTTCAATTTGTATATAATATTTTAATGATATTTGGATTAGTTCCATTAACAGATATATCTATGCCATTTATAAGCTATGGAACTACTTTAAATATGGTGAATATGGTAATGATAGGGATAATATCTAGTGTATATAGAAGAAAAGAAGTAGTGGCAGAGAAAAGTTTTTAATAGAAAAAATGGTCTAAACAGTACACTGTTTAGACCATTAATATTTCTAATATACTCTTCTTCCATAGGAAAAATGGTTCTTATAATAACCAGAATCTAAATCTGAAACCATAACTTGTCCACCAGCAGAACTGGAATGTATAAACTTTCCGCCTCCAATATATATACCTGTATGACTGGGGCCAGATCTGTACGTGCCACTAAATATAATTAAATCTCCAATTTGCATATCAGATCTGCTTAATTTAGTGCCTGCACCAGCTTGTCCAGATGAATCTCGGGGTATATCTATACCATGTTGCTTGTACACATATTGAGTAAAGCCTGAACAATCAAAACCAGATGCACTTGAGCTACCAAAACTATATTCAGTTCCCATATATTTTTTAGCTGTATTTACAATATCTTCTCCAATAGATCCACTTCTAGAGCCACCTCTATTGGCAGATTTTGGTCTAGGTTTACGTCCCCTACTAAAAGCTTTATTAATAGTATTGATGGTTTCAGATCCAGCTACTCCATCTGCTTTTAGTCCATAAGCTTTTTGAAACCCCATTAAAGCCTCTTCAGTTTGAGAACCAAAATAATCAGTACAATCATCTATATCTAAAAACCCTAAGGATTTTAATCTTTCTTGTAGGGCTAGTACATCATCCCCATTTATACCTTCTTTAAGTAGACGTTCATAAACTAAGGGTTCAAAATAAACTATATCACTTAATACATCAAAGGTATCTTGTCCAAAGACACCGTCTGCTGTTAATTTTTGATCTCTTTGAAAATCTGCTACTGCTTGAACAGTTAGATCTCCATAATATGTAGTAGCATTATCAATATCCAGATATTTCAAATCAATTAAATGTTCTTGAAGTATTTTAATATCTTCATGAGTCATTCCACTTTTTAGGACCTGATCTCCTAATTCAGCTTGTACCATTAATGGGCTAGTCAATAAAATTCCCGATATAGTGAAAGTGGCAATGATATTCTTGAAGTTTTTCGTTTTCGACATTATAAAAACATCCCCTTTAAATTTTATTAACTTGTTTATTTATATAGTATACTATATATTTACAAAAAAAGAAAGGAAAATGTAACTTTTTCGTAACTTTTTTGTTACCACTTTTTAGTTTTTAAAATAAAATGGCAAGGATAAGCCATTCCTTGCCATTTTAAAACTATTTTTTTATATTTTTCATAGCCACTTGGGCAAATTTTGTTGTAACAATCGAATGATAATCTGCTCTTTTTTCTAATTCACCTGCCACTTCCATTATATCCATCATACGATTTAATCCTTCTTCTGTAATGATTAAATCTGGTTTCCAGCTATCTTGCTCCCTATATCTATTAATTAAAGCTACTAAAACATCATCCTCTGTATCAGGAAATTGAGGTTTAACTGAGGCTGCAATTTCTTCTGCTGTATGGCTTTGAGTCCAAATCATACCCTTATAAATGGCATTTGTAAACTTTTGCACTAGTTCCGGATCCTTATCTATTATACTTCTAGTAGTGGAATAGCAGGTATAAGGTATATATCCAGCTTCCTCACCAATAGATGCTACTACATATCCTCTGCCTTCCTTTTCTAAAGTGGCAGCTACAGGCTCAAAAAGGGACACATAATCTCCTTCTCCCCCTACAAAAGCACCAGCTAATACATCAAATTGTACATCGGTCCTTACATTTAAATCTTCTCCAGGCATTAGGCCATAACTCTTAATTACATATTCTAAAGTCATTTCTGGCATACCACCTTTTCTACCACCTAGAACCTCTTTGCCTCTAAGTTTTTCAAAAGTAAAATCTGGATCTGGCTCTCTAGCCACTAAAAAGGAACCATCTCTTTGGGTCAATTGAGCAAAGTTTATGGCATAATCTTCTCTACCTTGATTATAAACATAAACAGATGCTTCAGGTCCCATAAATGCAATATCTGCTTCTCCACTAAGAAGAGCAGTCATACACTTATCTGCACCTTTTCCATTAACTAATTCAATCTTTAAACCTTCTTCTTCGAAAAAGCCTTCAGTTATGGCTACATATTGAGGTGTATAAAATAGTGAATGAGTTACTTCTATAAGTCTTACTTTTTTTAATTCTTCCTTTTTGCATCCACTTATACTGATGCTAATTAATAATATTACAAGTACAAGTGAAAATATTTTAAAAAGCTTTGACATTACTTTCTCCCTCCTATAATATATAATAACGAGTATCTTTTATATCCATATTATTCATTAGAAAACATTAGGTTACAAAATTTTAATTTAGGAGTGGGGTTATTTTAGGAATAATTGTTTGACAAAAGTTTAGAATATATATATAATATCAATAAATAAAAGCAATGAAGAAGAGGAGTATATAAATGCTCTATTAGAGAGAAAGGTTCATAGACTGAAAGACCTTTTTAGTAAGTATTTATAGAAGGTAGCTTCTGAGTATTTAGACTGAAATAGTATTAGGTCTAAACGGTGATTCCGTTAAAAATTCTAAGTGCCATAGAATAATCTATGGAAATAGGGTGGTACCGCGAATATACCTTTCGTCCTTAAAATTTTAAGAACGAGAGGTTTTTTTTATTGTCCAAATAAAAGGGACAGTCCCCTTTGTTTGATTTCAAATAAAGGGCTCTGCATACCTATTGAAAATGGCATAGGAAAGGACAGATCTATTATATTAAAAATGAAGGAGGAATAAAAATGACAGATAATTTATCTAAAACCTATAATCCCAAAGAATTCGAAGACAATATCTACGAATATTGGAATAAAAATGGACATTTTACTGCCCATGTAAATAAAGATAAAAAACCCTATACCATAATGATGCCCCCACCAAATGTTACGGGAAATCTTCACATGGGGCATGCATTATATACATTGCAAGATGTATTAATTCGTTGGAAGAGAATGGAGGGGTATGAAGCCCTATGGTTACCAGGAACAGACCATGCTAGTATTTCCACAGAGGCTAAGGTAGTAGAAAAAATCAAATCTCAAGGTAAAACTAAAGAAAAATTAGGGAGGGAAGCCTTTTTAGAAGAAGCCTGGGATTGGACTAAAGAACATGGGGGAACTATCAATAATCAATTAAAACGTCTTGGGGCATCCTGTGATTGGTCTAGAGAAAGATTTACTTTAGATGAAGGTTTAAGCAATGCAGTAGAGGAAGTATTTATTAGATTATATGAAAAGGATTTAATCTATAGAGGAGATAGAATTATAAACTGGTGTCCTTCTTGTAGTACTGCTATTTCTGATGCAGAAGTCGAGCATGAGGATTCAGAAGGCAGTATATGGTATATAAAATATCCCCTAAAAGATAAAAGTGGATATATTACCATAGCTACTACTAGACCAGAAACCATGTTAGGAGATTTGGCCATTGCGGTTAATCCTGAAGATGATAGATATAGAGAACTAGTTGGTAAAACTTGCATACTTCCATTAATGAATAGAGAAATACCAATAATTGCAGATGAATATGTGGAAATGGATTTTGGAACAGGTGCAGTTAAAATAACTCCATCCCATGATCCAAATGATTTTGAAGTAGGAGAAAGACATAATTTAGGCCAATGTATAATAATGAATGAAAATGCCACTATTAATGAAAATGGTGGAAAATATACTGGTTTAGACAGATATAAGGCAAGAAAAGAAATAGTTAAAGACTTAGAAGAGTTAGGCTTATTAGAAGCTATAAAAGATCATGAAAATAGCATAGGTCATTGTGAAAGATGTAATACAGTTGTAGAACCTCTAATTTCTAAACAATGGTTTGTAAAAATGGAACCTTTGGCAAAGCCAGCTCTAGATGCCTATAATGATGGAAAATTAAATTTTGTTCCAGATAGATTTGGGAAAATCTATGTTCACTGGCTAGAAAATATTAGGGATTGGTGTATTTCTAGACAATTATGGTGGGGACATAGATTGCCTGTGTATTATTGCGAAGATTGTGATGAAATAATGGTATCTAAAACTAAGCCCGAAAAATGCATAAAATGTAATAGTACAAATATTCATCAAGATCCTGATACATTAGACACTTGGTTTTCATCTGCCCTATGGCCTTTTTCTACTTTAGGATGGCCAGAGGAAACGGAAGATTTTAAATATTTTTTCCCTACAGATGTATTAGTTACAGGATATGATATAATCTTTTTCTGGGTAATTAGAATGGTATTTTCAAGCCTTGAACAAACAGGAGAAATGCCTTTTAAGGATGTATTTTTAACAGGCTTAGTTAGGGATGACCAAGGTAGAAAAATGAGTAAATCCTTAGGAAATGGTATAGACCCATTAGATGTAATTGATGAATATGGTGCAGATGCCCTAAGATTTACCTTGGTTAGAGGAAATACCCCTGGAAATGATATGAGATTTTATATGGAAAGGGTAGAGGCCAGTAGAAATTTTGCCAATAAACTATGGAATGCCACTAGATTTGTATTGATGAATTTAGATGAGGATATAAAGGAAAATATAGAAAATAATTTATTAGAGGAAGAAGACAAGTGGATATTATCTAGAATGAATACTGTAATTAAAGAAGTAACAGAAAATCTAGATAAATACGAAATAGGCATAGCTGCACAAAAAATATATGATTTTACATGGGATGAATACTGCGATTGGTATATTGAAATGGTAAAACCAAGATTATATGGAGAAGATAAATTTAGTAAAGTGGTAGCTGAAAATGTACTTCTTTATGTGTTAGAAAATATATTAAAATTATTGCATCCATTTATGCCTTTTATAACAGAAGAAATATGGGGGCACTTACCAAATAGGGAGAAGGCTTTGATAATTAGTCCTTGGCCAGAATATGATGAAGGATTATACTATCCTCAATCAGAAAAAAACATGGCTTTTGTAATGAGTGGAATTAGAGGTATTAGAAATGCAAGACAGGAAATGAATATTCCACCATCTAAAAAGGCTAGGATATTATTTATAGCTGAAGATGAAAATGTTATTAATATGCTAAACTATGGGGAAAGATATTTTATTAATTTGGCATCTGCTGAAGATATAGAAATTCTAAGGGATAAATCCCATATAGAAGGTGACAATCTATCAGTAGTATTAGATAAATGTGAGGCCTATATCCCACTTAAAGACTTAATAGATTATAATAAAGAAATTGAAAGATTGGAAAAAGAAAAGGAAAAATTAGAAGGAGAATTAAAAAGAGTAAAGGGCAAATTATCCAATGAAGGTTTTGTTAAGAAGGCACCAGAATCTGTTGTAGAGGCAGAAAGAGAAAAACTATCAAAATATGAAAATATGATGGATAAGGTAATAGAAAGATTAGATACATTAAATTCTAATAAATAGAAAGAAAGGGAAAATATATGGAATATTTAGAAGCCATTAATTATATTAATGATAAAAACAAATTTGGTTCGAAACTAGGCTTAGATACCATAGGTAAATTATTAGAATTATTAGGAAATCCTCATTTAGATATGAAATATATTCATATAGCAGGAACTAATGGTAAAGGTTCTACTTCTGCCTATATAAGCAATACATTAAAAGAGGCAGGATATAAAGTAGGTTTATTTACATCTCCTTTTTTAGAGAGGTTTAACGAGAGGATTTCTATAAATGGAGAAGATATACCTGATAATAAATTAGGAGAAATAACTGGTAGAGTAAAGGGAAAAATAGAAATCATGCTAAATGAAGGATATGAGCATCCTACTACTTTTGAAATTGTAACTGCGATTGCCTTTATATATTTTAAAGAAGAAAATGTAGATTATACTATATTAGAAGTAGGACTAGGTGGAAGAAGTGATTCTACAAATATAATAAAGGATTCTTTGGTATCAGTAATAACTACCATAGACTATGATCATGTAGATATATTAGGAGATACTTTAGGTAAAATAGCCTATGAAAAAGCAGGTATAATAAAAGAAAATGGTTTGGTAATTTCCTATCCTCAGGAAGAAGAAGCCTTTAGTGTATTAGAAAAAGTTTCTCAAGAAAAAAATGCAGATTTAATAAAATGCCCTATGGATAATATTAAAATTAAAGAATTAAATGAATTTGGTGGAATATTTGATTTTAAATATAATGATCAAGTACTTCAAAATATAAAAATTCAGCAATTGGGAGAATATCAAATTTATAATGCCACACTAGCTTTATTTACACTGCTTAATTTAAGGGATAGGGGAATTATTAAAATTTCAGATGATGAAATTAGAAGGGGATTTGAAAAAACCAAATGGAAAGGTAGACTTGAAATACTTAAAAGAAATCCTACTTTTTTGATTGATGGTGCCCATAATCTTCAAGGAATTAAAACACTGGCTAATTCTTTTAAATTATTTAATTATAATAAGCTAATTCTAGGTCTTGGAATTTTAGGAGATAAGGATGTAGCACATATGGTAGAGGTAATAAGCCCCTTGGCTGATGAAATTATAATTACAGAGGCAAATATGCCAAGGAAATTAGAAGCAGAATCTCTAGAAAAAATGGTAAACAAATATAATTCTAATACTATTATTGAAAAAGATATAGAAAAGGCCATAGAAAGGGCTTTTAGTAGGGCAAATGAAGGCGATTTAGTAGTATTTGCAGGTTCATTATATTTAATTGGAGATGTAAGAAAAATTGTAATTAAAAAATTTTAGTATAAGTAACCCTTCCATGGAATAAACATAATAATATATTCTATAGGAGGGTTTTTTATGAACAAAATTAAAAATCCATATTTAGATTTAAGTAATGAGGAATTAATAGATTTTGCCATAGAAGAGATGGATAAATTAAAGATTTTATCCTATAGAGAAAATATGGAAGAATATGAAAAGGGGATAAAAACCATAAATCAATTAATAATAGAAATTAAAAGAAGAAACTTATCTTTAAACAATCAAAGATTAAGAAGTAGAATTTTATTGTAAAATATTATCACCTTCATTCCCTATAAAGCATAGATTATCTTATATAGGGGATGGGGGTGAAGTATTGAAAAAAGAGGGGAAAGTGTTAATTGCCAATACTGGTGAAGATACTTTGACATATTTGGATTTAAGAAGAGGGAAAATAATTAGTACTATAGATTTTAAAATTTTAGCCTGTTCATATATTGGCCCTTATGAATTAATTAGTAATGATGGACAAATAATCTATTGCACTAATATATATGATAATTCACTATACAAAATTAATATAGATAATGGAAAAATAATAGATAATATATACATTGGCAGTTACCCTACCTGCATAAGATTTTTTAAAAAATATTTCTATATTACCAATACAGATTCTAATTCTGTTTCCATAGTAGATAGTGAAAATTTTTCTTTGGTGGAAAATATCCCTGTAGGAGAAAAACCTATTGATATGGAAATAGATGAAATAAATGAAAAATTGTATATAGCTAATAGCAATAATCATAGTATTAGTAGAATTGATTTAAAAGGAAATGAAAACTTTACTATTAATTTAAAAAATAATCCATTAAAAATGATTATAGAAGGAAGGCAAATGTATATATTATCAAATGCAAACAATTCACCTATCCCTAAAAGCAATATTTCTTTATTAGATTTAGACAGCTTGGAGGAAAGGAAATTTATAGAACTTAATGGAGTATTTAATACCATGATAAAAATCAATAGTAGCGAAATTATTTTTGCCACAAACATAGATAATGGAATACTTTATAGAATGGATATTAAAAAAAGAAACATATTAAGTAAAACTAATTTATTAGGTTTACCTAATAAATTAGTTTGGGATAACCATAGAACTCTTTATATTACTAATCTTTCGGATAATACCTTAACCTTATTTGATACAGAAACAAATAATATAGTTAAAACTTTCAAAGTAGGAAAAGAGCCAAATGGTATATTATTGTTGGACTAAGGTAATATCCTCATCTAATATTAAATTTAAAATATTTACGTAAATATGTTCAGTGTTATTTTTCCAAGTCTCACAAATTTTTTTAGCCTGCTTTTCTGTAGCTACATTTAAATATAAACTAAACAGGGTTTCCGCATTTTCTATTAATTTCAAATTAACTAGATATTGATTATTATCCTTTTTAAAATATTCGCTTACAATTTCAGCAGCAGACTTTTCTCTCTCTTGAATCTGGGTAAATTTTAGGGAAATTTCGTTTTTAATGCTATCAGATAATCTATCCTGGAAATAATATAGTGTAGTT
>DAIMNI010000009.1:11401-51945 GCA_036720245.1 Tissierellia bacterium
ATTCTATATACTCTACTATCTTTACTATCTTCGCATTTAATAAAACCAGTGGACACTAATTCAGATAGGTATTGTTGTATTAAAAAATAATTCATGTAATCATTTTCTAAAACAATTTCAGTAATTTCCTCATTACTTAAAGAAATATCGGACTCGTTTATAATATATAATAATAATAATTTATTTTGTGCCAGTTCTTTAGTATTATCAAAAAACATATTTACCACCTCTTATAAATCCTTATTAATAAATTATACCATATAAATAAGGCAAGTGGAAAATCACTTGCCTTATTTTAAAATTTATTTATTTGTCAGTTGCTTTTGTGCGCTTTCAACTAATCTTTTAACCATATATCCGCCTACATAACCATTTACCCTAGATGGAAGATTACCCTTATCAATATTTTCATAATTGTCTATACCTAATTCGTTGGCAATTTCTAATTTTAAATCATTTAAAGCTTGCCTTGCCTCGGGGACAACTATTCTATTATTATTTGCCATATTAATCCTCCCTCACAACAGTAATTTTAATTGTTGTACCATTATAATAACCAAATTAAAATATATTATTAAACTAAGTTTAGTTAAAATCAACAAAAAATACTAAATTTTAAATTTAAAAATAGGGGAATTATCTCTAGTAATATTAAAATAAATAAGGAATAAATTATATTAATATGGTATTTAGGGGGAGATATATTGGGAAGAAATTATTATAAAAATCATATGGCATTAAGAATAATAATAGTATTTTTTATAATTATGGTTTCAATTATTTATACGGGAATTCAAATGGATAATGGCATAAAAGAGGTTTTTTCCGACAAAAGAGAATTGCCAATATATAGTGTAGAAACAGAAAATAAGAAACTAGCAATTAGCTTTGATGCTGCTTGGGGGGATGATTTTACAATTGAAATTTTAAATATTTTAGACAAATATAATGTAAAGAGTACTTTTTTTCTAGTGGGATTTTGGGTAGACAAATATCCTGAACATGTAAAGGAAATATATAAAAGAGGTCATGATATAGGGAATCATTCTACAAACCACCCCTATATGACTAAATTATCGGAAGAAGAAATGGTAAAGGAATTAAATACTACTGGAAATAAGATAAAGGAATTAATTAAGGAAAAACCAGTACTTTTTAGACCTCCCTTTGGAGATTATAATGATAGAGTAATTAGCACTTGTAGGGATAATGGCTATTATGTAATTCAATGGGATGTAGATTCTTTAGACTGGAAGGAAATGGGAGTACAGCCTGTAGTAGATAGGGTAACTAGAAACGTAAAAAATGGTTCTATAGTATTATTTCACAATAATGCAAAATATGTTATAGAATACTTACCCCTAGTAATAGAAAGATTACAAAATGAGGGATATGAAATTGTACCTATATCTGAACTTATTTATAAGGATAATTTCTATATGGATAACACTGGCAAACAAATTCCTAAAAATTAAATGAAATGGCAAAACTCTATCATATTATACTTATTTTAAGAATAAATATAGTTATAGATTAAAAAACATAAGAGTAGAGGGGGATACTTATTTATGACAAATAAAACTATGGATACCAATATGGTTAAATTAATAGGGAAAGTAATATCCACAACTGAATTTAGCCATGAAATCTATGGAGAGGGTTTTTACAGATTTGAATTGGAGGTTCCAAGATTAAGTGATACTGTAGATATTTTGCCCATAACCATATCAGAAAGATTGATAGTAGATATGGATTTAATTCCAGATATTTATGTAGAAATTGAAGGACAGCTTAGGTCTTATAATAGGTATATTGATAACTCAAGCCGATTGATACTAACTATATTTGCAAGGGATATTAAAGTTTTAGAGGGGGAAGACAATATTAAGGAACTTTTGAAAACACCTAATAAAATTTATTTAGATGGCTATATATGTAAATCACCAATTTATCGGACCACTCCTTTTGGTAGAGAAATATCAGATTTACTTATGGCTATTAACAGATCCTATAATAAATCCGACTATATTCCTTGCATCGCTTGGGGAAGAAATGCAAGATTTTGTGAAAAGCTCCTAGTAGGAGACCATATTAAATTATGGGGGAGAATCCAAAGTAGAGAATATCAGAAAAAATATGAGGGAGGTAATGTGGAAAATAAAACTGCATACGAAGTTAGTATATCTAAATTAGAGTATATTGAAAATGACAATAATAGACTGGAAAAGGAGGATTAAAATATTAAGTTTTAAAAAATGTCTTCTACAAAGTTTTTTAAAAAGTAGAAGGCATTTTTTTATTTTTTGTTTCAAAAGCCTAACAAAATATGTTATAATCAACACAATATACCTGTTATAAGGAGAATGAAAATGAACACCAAAATTATATTTATTTCCATTGGATTAATTATTGCAATTGGCTTCCAGCATACTTTAAATTTAATATTAAAAGAGTTAAGAGAAATAAAAGAAATACTAAAAAAAAGGTATTAATAAAGAAATAAGGGAGATGAAGGACATGGATTTTGAGGGAAAAAGGAAAATATTATTTAGTAGAGAAGAAATTTCAAAACGAGTTCATGAATTAGGTGATGAAATAAGTAAGGATTATAAGGATAAAGAAATAGTGGTGATCTCCTTACTTAGAGGAAGTTTTATTTTTGCTGCAGATTTAGTAAGGGAAATTAATATCCCCGTTAATATGGATTTTATAACTACATCTTCTTATGGTTATGATGAATCTTCCCCAGGAACAGTGGAAATAATCACAGATGTAAGGACAGATATAAAGGGAAAGGATGTTTTAATAGTAGATGATATTATGGATTCAGGCTATACTATGCAAAAAGTAGTGGAATTTATAAATAAAAAAGGGCCAAATTCAATTAAGACTTGCTGTATGTTAGACAAGCCTAGCAGAAGAAAAGCAGATATATTTTCAGATTATATAGGCTTTTCTATACCAGATGTATTTATAGTAGGTTATGGCCTTAATTATGGTGATTTTTATAGGAATGTTCCATATATATTCACTTTTGATGATTAGAAAGATAAGCGAAGAATCTTATATATTAATAGGTAAAAGATTCTTCGCCTTAATTTAAGCCATTAAGTTATTCATACTGTATAGGCCATTATCTTGTTTAACTATAAACTTTGCAGCCTCTAAGGCACCTTTTCCAAAAACATTTTTTGAATTAGCATTGTGTTTTATTTCAATAATTTCATCTAATCCAGCAAAGATAACAGAGTGCTCACCTACAATAGTACCTCCTCTTATGGCATGTATGCCGATTTCATTAGGATTTCTTTTTTGACTTTTAGTGCATCTACCAAAACTATATACCTTCTCATTATTAAATTCTTCATTGATCTTATTTGCAATCATATAGGCAGTGCCACTGGGAGCATCTACTTTTTTATTATGATGCTTTTCAATTATTTCTATGTCAAAACCATCGGAAAGTACAGCGGCAGTTTTTGAAACTAATTTCAACAAAAGATTTATACCTAGAGACATATTAGCTGAATAGAATATAGGTACTTTTTTAGCTGCCTTTTCTAGTTTTTGCATTTCTTTTTCTCCATATCCTGTAGTTCCAATAACTAAGGCTATATTATTATTCATAGCATATTGTAGAAGGCCATCTATTGCAAGGGGACTAGAAAAATCTATGATTACATGGGCAACACCTTTAAAATCATCTATATTTTCATATAGATTAATTTCTGATTTATAATCTCCTGCTTTTTTATCTATTCCAGCAACTAATTTGAAATTTTCATCATTAATTATTAAACCTGAAACAACCTGCCCCATTTGGCCTAAATACCCATTGATAATTAGCTTTAGCATATTATTCCCCCCATTTTTTTACGCCGTAATTTTCTATTTCTTTTGACAGCTTTTCTCTGTTTTTCCCACTCATATTTACAAGGGGCAGCCTACAATGGCCTACATTCATTTCTAATATATTCATAGCCTCTTTTATTGGAATGGGATTAACTTCTATAAATAATGCATCAATTAATGGCTTCATTTGAAGCTGAAGTTCTTTTGCAGATTTCAAATCCCCATCTAAGAAGTATTTAACCATATTATGAGTATCCCTTGGTAATATATTTGCCACTACAGATATAACCCCATGACCACCTATAGATAATAGTGGAACTATCATGTCATCATTTCCAGAATAAATATAAAAATCACTTGGCACAAGTCTGGCTATTTCAGCTACCTGAGCTATATTGCCTGATGCCTCTTTTACCCCCTTAATATTTGGATATTGAGACAATTTAAAAATAGTATCAGGTAATATATTTAAACCTGTTCTTCCAGGAACATTGTAAATGATAATTGGAATATTGACCTCATTGGCAATAGCTTTATAGTGGCTTATTAGTCCATCCTGTGTGGTTTTATTATAATAAGGTGTAACTATAAGTAGTCCATCTGCACCTATTTTTTCTGCATATTTACTTAATTCAATAGTATATTTAGTATTATTGCTTCCTGTTCCAGCTATAACAGGTATTCTTTTATCAACTTTTCCAACTGTAAATTTTATTGCAGCCTTTTTTTCTTCATCAGTCATTGTCGAGGCTTCCCCAGTAGTACCACAGATTATAATAGCATCGGTATTTTCTTCAATATGCCATTCTAATAATTCCTCCAATTTAACAAAATCTATGCCTTCTTCATTAAAAGGCGTAACTATAGCAACACCTGAACCTTTAAACAAAATAAATACCTCCCTATTTATTTAATAATAATTCTGCTATTTGAATTGTATTAGTAGCCGCACCTTTACGAATATTATCTGCCACAATCCAAATATTAAGGCCATTTTCTAGACTAAAATCTCTTCTAATCCTACCTAAATAAATTTTATCAGAGCCCTCTGCTATTATTGGCATTGGATATATATTGTTATTAGTATCGTCTAGCACCTCTATGGCATTACTTTTACGAAATAATTCATATATATCCTCTAAATTAAATTTATTTTTTAATTCTATATTTGCAGATATAGAATGACCATATTTAACTGGTACCCGAGCTGTAGTAGCAGTTATTCTCACATTTTCATCATCTAATATTTTTTTTACTTCCTCTATCATTTTCATTTCCTCTTTTGTATATCCATTTTCTAGAAAATCATCAATATGAGGCAGTACATTATAGGCAATTGGATAGGGATATTTATTGTGATAATTTGAATTAATGCCCTTTTCTAAATCCATAAGCCCTCCCACACCAGAACCAGATACAGATTGGTAAGTAGAAAATACAATCCTTTCTAGGCCATATTTATCTTTTAATAGCTTTAATGGAACAACCGCCTGAATAGTAGAGCAATTAGGATTAGATATGATTCCCCTATGCTTATTAATTGCCTCAGGATTTACCTCTGGTACTATCAAAGGCACCCAATCTTCCATTCTCCAGCAGGAACTATTATCTACTACAATAATTCCCTTTTCTCTTGCAATAGGTGCATATTCCTTACTTATTTTTCCTCCTGATGAAAACAATAGCATATCTAAATCTTTATTAAAAGAATTTTCGTTTAATACTTCCACTTTATAGGGCCTATTATTATATTCTATTACAGTTCCTTCAGATTTGTGAGATGCAAATAAATATAAATTTTTAATTGGAAAATTTCTTTCTTCCATAATTTCTAATATAGTCCTACCCACCATACCTGTTGCTCCAACAATTCCTAGATTTATCATAGATAAACACTCCCTCCAATACATTATTAATATATAATATACTAAAATAAAGATTAATAGAAGATGATATTTGATTTTGGCTTACAAAAGAGATAAAATAGTAGGAAAGGAGGCGATCATAATAGAAAAATCTAATCATCCATCTATTTTAGAAACTAATATCATTTTTATGTTAGTTGCTTTTTTATTAGTAACCATAGGTGCCATAGCACAGGCAACTGAGCTTTACTCTGGATTATTAATTACTGAATATTTAATTATTATGCTGCCAACAGTGGCTTATTTAAAGCTAAGGGGGTACTCTATTAAAAGCAGTTTAAAATTTAATCCCATAGGTTTTAGAGAAATTATATTAAGCATATTAATAATTGTATGTTCCTATCCAGTGGCAGTATTTTTTAATTATATAGGTTTTATTATCTTGGATTATATTGCGGAGATAAAACCAAGTCCCATACCTATTCCTTCTACATATAGTGAATTTGTTATTGGCTTTCTTATAATTGCATTAAGCCCTGGAATATGCGAAGAAATAATGTTTAGAGGCCTTGTATTAAATGCTTATAAATCTATTGGAAAGAAAAAAGCTATTATATATTCAGGAATCTTATTTGGACTATTTCATTTTAATCTACAAAATCTTTTAGGACCTATATATTTAGGAATAATACTCGGTATAATTTATCTTAAAACAGACTCTTTATATTCTACAATAATTGGCCATACTGCAAATAACACTATAGCCTTAGCCCTAGGTACCTATTTTAATATATTTGGAGAAAAATATAATTTAAATATAGAAGAAGTAAATATGGTGGAAACAGAAGAATTATTATTATCCTTATTAAGTTTAGGAATAATGGCTTTAATATTTGGATTTTTATCTTATAAATTGCTAAAATTATTAGGTCGTGACAATAATATAGGCTCAAGGGAAATTGATAATTTCTTGCCTAAGGAACAACTAATAATAGAATTAAATCAGAAAAGTAGCTTAAATATATACGAAATCCTTCCTATATTAGTAGTATTAATATTTTTTATAATCCTTAATTATCTATATTTCTTTCTTTAGGCATAAAATCTACAGTCTTTCCTAATAATAATTTTAGGAGGGATCAAGATGAAAGGGAAAGGGAAAGAAAAAGATAAATTAGAATATAAACTTAAATATGAAATAGCTAGGGAACTGGGCTTAATGGATAAAATAGAAGAAGTCGGGTGGGGAGGACTCACTGCAAAAGAATCTGGGAAAATAGGAGGACTTGTAAGGGTTAAAAAGAAAGCTATTGAAGAAAAGAAATTAGATTAAAGCGGAATGAGGGGGCATGATTATGAATTTAAATAAAATAAAAACCATAAGCGAATTAATTAAAAGCTCAAATAAAACTATGGTTTTAACAGGTGCAGGTATATCTACGGAAAGTGGTATACCAGATTTTAGATCACCAGGTACTGGATTATGGGAAAATATTGATCCTATGGAAGTGCTATCTACTACAGTACTTTATAATAATCCAGAAAGATTTTATAAAGAGGGTTTTAATATACTTTTAGATATGATGGATGCAAAACCTAATAAGGCCCATAATATTTTGGCAGAAATGGAAAGTTTAAATCTTATTCATGGGATAATAACTCAAAATATAGACAATCTACATCAAAAAGCAGGTTCTAAATATGTATTAGAGGTACATGGTAATACTAGGGAAGGTTCTTGTATGGACTGTGGAAACACTGTAAGTATAAATGAATTAAGCCATAAAGTAAATAGTGGGGAAATTCCACCAAAATGTAATATTTGCGGTGGAATTCTTAGACCAGATGTAATTTTATTTGGAGATATGCTACCAGAGGCCTTTAATATAGCTTATAAAGAGGTAGAAACTAGCGATTTGTTAATAGTAATAGGTTCTAGTTTAATGGTAGCACCTGTGAATTATTTGCCTCAAATAGCAAAGAAATTAATAATTATCAATAAAGGCTATACTCTTTTAGATAATACATGCGAAGTAAAAATTGAAGCCAGTGCAGGAGATACATTAGAAGCTATATTAGAGGAAATAGAGAGGGAATAGAATATGTATAATAGGTTTGCCTATATTTATGATGATTTAATGATAGATGTAGATTATGAAAAATGGTATTTGTATATAGAAAATGTTTTTAAAAAGTTTGACAAAATGCCAAAAAGTTTGTTGGAGATGGCATGTGGTACAGGGAATTTATCCTATTATCTAGGTAATGCTGACTATGATTTAACCTGTTTTGATTTATCCAATGATATGCTAAGCATTGCCTATAATAAACTACAAAATTTTAATAATGTAAAAATTATTAATCAGAATATGATAGATTTTAATATAAATAAAGAATTTGATGCTATTATATCTATTTGCGATAGCATCAATTATATTTTAGATGAAAAGGATTTATTGAAGACATTTACAAATGTAAGAAAGCATTTACCTAAGGATGGCATATTTATTTTTGATATTAATTCCTATTACAAATTAAATCATATTATTGGGAACAATACATTTGTTGAAGATGGGGAAGATATATATTATACTTGGCAAAATTATTTTGATGAGGAAAAAAGTATTGCAGAATTTTATATTACATTTTTTACAAAGGATAGGGATGGGAAATATATACGTTTTGACGAAGAACATTTGGAAAGAGCCTATTATATAGAAGAAATTATGGAATTATTAAAGTCTAGTAATTTTAATAAAATCCATGTATATGATGGTTTATCTTTTGAAAAACCTGATGAAAAATCTGAAAGAATTAGTTTTATAGCCATGGTTTAAAAATAATTTAAAAACATTGGAATATTTAATAGAAAAATGGGGAATATTATTTGACAAGAAAGATTATTGGTGATAGACTAATCTAAGGGTAGATGATACATAGGACTCATCTATTAAATTGTTGTATTGGAGGAATGTTTTAAATGGTAAAAGGTACAGTTAAATGGTTCAACGCTACAAAAGGTTATGGTTTTATATCTACTGAAGAAGGCGAAGATGTATTTGTACATTATTCAGCAATAGAATCAGATGGATTTAAAACACTAGAAGAAGGACAGGATGTTGAATTCGAAATAGTTGAAGGAGAAAAAGGTCCTCAAGCTACAAACGTTAATAAACTATAAACCTAATTCTCTTTTATAAGTTTTTTAACAGTAGCAATTAAGCCCCTTTCATAGGGGCTTTAAATATTTATGGAATAAAGGAGTAGATTTATGAGGGACTATATAATTAGGGGAATAGATGAGAAAAAGTCTTTTAGAATTTTTGTTGCCTCTAGTACGAATTTAGTGGAGAAAGCTAGAAAAATTCACAATACATCCCCAACAGCCACCGCAGCATTAGGTAGATCCTTGACAGCCGCTCTTATGATGGGTATAACTATGAAAAATAGCACTGATAGCCTAACTTTTAAAATTAAAGGGGATGGACCTATAGGAAATATTATCACGGTGGCAAATAATAATGGTGAAGTAAAGGGATATGTGGACAATCCCAATGCAGATTTACCTAGTAGAGCAGATGGAAAATTAGATGTTGGAGGCATAGTAGGTAAAAATGGGCAATTAGCAGTAATTAGAGATCTAGGTTTAAAAGACCCCTATATTGGATATTCTAATTTAGTTTCTGGAGAAATTGCAGAAGATTTAGTTCGCTATTATTTTTTATCAGAACAACAGCCTTCTGCCATTAGTTTAGGAGTGCTTGTAGATAAAGATATTTCTGTTAAAGCTGCAGGAGGGTATATGTTGCAAATCTTACCTAATGCAGAGGAAGAAGATTTAGACAAAATAGAGAAAATATTAAATAATGCAGAACCTATTTCCACTTTAATAGATAAAGAACTAAGTCCAGAGGAAATTGTAGAAGAATTATTTGGAGAATTTAATATAGAAATTTTAGAGAAAAAAGATATTAGATTTCAATGTAATTGCCATAGAGAAAAAATTGAAAAGATACTAATAAGTTTAGGCCGTAAGGAATTAGAAAGCATTATAGAAGAAGATGGCCAAGCAGAGATAATATGCCATTTTTGCAATACTAAATATAATTTCTCAAAAAAAGAATTAATAGAAATAGTCAATAGCAGCATTTAACTATTGACTTTATTAATATTATTATATATACTATTTATTGTGGTTCTGGCCCAGATAGCTCAGTAGGTATAAGCAGAGAACCGAAATTGCGAATTAATGTTGCTCTGAAATATAAAATTTCTGAGTACTACAATTCCACCAAATATAAAATTTGGGTAATTGCAGCAATTTCGTGTGAATCGCTTAGTCCTAAGCACAAAAGTATAACTAAGATCTAAATTAATGTACTGCCACAATTACATAATAGTACGCCCAGATAGCTCAGTAGGTAGAGCAAGGGACTGAAAATCCCTGTGTCGGTGGTTCGATTCCGCCTCTGGGCACCAGATCATTCGCCTTTGGCGAAATTTGCGTAAGCATCTGCGGAAGTGGCTCAGAGGTAGAGCATCGCCTTGCCAAGGCGGGGGCCGCGGGTTCGAATCCCGTCTTCCGCTCCACTGATTTATTAAATACATAAAATTGTAAATTACGATTCATAATTCATAATTCACAATTTACAATTTTAAATTTTGCGTAGCAATATGGCGGCATAGCCAAGTGGTAAGGCAAAGGTCTGCAAAACCTGGTGCCGCCTCCAGATAACCTTCTAGTAAATCTAGAGGGTTAATTTTTTTAGAAAAGTGGTGAAAAAATGGAATTAAATTCTTTTATTCCAAAGGGAAGGGCAAATACTGTTATAATTGATGGGAGAATAGATGAGGAAATTAAATCAAATCTTCAAAAGCTAGATTTAAATATTATACCTACAATTGAATGTAAAGAAGTATCTAAACCAATTTCCTATCATCCAGATATTGTAATCCACCCTATTAATCACAATAACCTAATTATTGCGCCAAATGTTTTTGATTATTATGAGGATTTGTTTTGGGGAATGGGTATAAATTTAATCAAGGGTGAAACCTTATTAGACAGCTCATATCCAAAAGATATAGCATATAATGTAGGAAGAATTGGCAAATATGCAATACATAATTTTAAATATACGGATGAGAAATTAAAATTTTATCTTAAAAAAGAAGGATTAAAGTTTATTCATGTAGAACAAGGCTATACGAAATGTTCTATGGCCATAATAGATGAAAAAACTATTATAACAGCAGACTATCCTATTTATAAAAAACTTAAAAATTTAGGATTTAACATCTTATTAATAAATCCTGGTTTTATAGAATTAGAAGATTATGAATATGGTTTTATCGGTGGTAGTTGTGGCAATTTATCTAAAGCTGAAATAATGTTTTCGGGAAAATTTACTGATCATCCAGATAAAGATAAAATAATATTTTTTTTAAAAAAACATAATAAAAAAATTATATATTTATCTAATAAAAAAATTTGGGATATTGGGACAATAATTAGTCTAAATTGCCAATAGAGTAACTCTTTATACAGTATATGGACTGTTCATAAGCAAATACTATTAAAAGAAGGGAGTGATAAATTTGATAGCGAAAATTGGGCTTAGTAAAAATATAGATAGTTCTAGAGATATAATTAATGAACATTTATTTAATAAAAAATTTAAAGTTCAAGAAGAAGTTTTAGGTGATATTTATTTTTTTAATATAGCTTCTGAAAACAAACTTCTATCTAAAAAAGAGCATTATACAATGCTTTCAAATATTATTATGGATATAATATTTAATGCATATTCTATGGATATTTTAGATAAAAAAATTCATCAAGAGAGAAAAGATATAAGGAACAATGAAAAAGACGAGATTACCAGATTATCTAAGGAATTATTATTAGATGAAAACAACTTTGTATTGGAAAAAAATCAAATGCACAATCAAATTAAAGAATATATTATGGAAAACCATAATATGTACATTGATGGATTTATTCAATTTAGAATAAAAGAATTTGATATATTTATAGATATGGTGCTGGATAGAGGAATAGATGAATTTACCCTTGAAAAAGAATATAAAGAATTTATAAAATTACTACAATATTTTGTAGATGTACAGGAACCAAAATATAATTTAATTAATATTATATTTGAAGATAATGATTATTTACTATTAGACGAAGAAGATAATATTTTAGATAAGGATTTTTTTAGCGAAATTGTAGCAGAAATTGAACCAGGAGGTATTAGTATAGATGATTTGCTAATATCCACCTTAATAGTACTGGCGCCTAAGAAAATATTTATTCATTTGGATAAAATATATGAAAATGAGGATGTTATAAAAATAATTTCTAGTGTTTTTCAAGATAAAGTATATTTTTGCTTTGGTTGTCCGAAGTGCAGTGGGAAAACTAAGATTAAAAGGGGAAAATAACTAGAAGTTGGATTTCTCAGCTTCTTTTTAGTACATATATTATAATAATATTTGAAAAAAATATTTTACATGATATTATAGTATCAATATGGAAATTTGGAGGTTATACATATGGAAAAAAATATAGTTAAACCATCTACATTACCGGGGTTTATGGAATTGTTGCCAAAAGAACAAATATTATTTAATAAAATATTGGATATTATTAAAAAAAATTATGAGAAATTTGGGTTTTTACCAATAGATACACCTGTAATTGAGAAATCTGAAATACTTTTAGCAAAAGGTGGAGGAGAAACAGAACAGCAAATCTACAGATTTGAAAAAGGGGATACAGATTTAGCTTTAAGATTTGATTTAACAGTGCCCCTAGCAAGATATGTAGCGGAACACTTCCCAGAATTAAATTTTCCCTTTAGAAGGTATCAAATAGGCAAAGTTTATAGAGGTGAAAAATCCCAAAGGGGAAGATTTAGGGAATTTTATCAATGTGATATTGATATAGTAGGAAATGGAAAATTGGACATAATAAATGATGCAGAAATACCAAGTATAATATATTCTATTTTTAAGGAATTAAATTTTGGACCCTTTACTATTAAAATCAACAATAGAAAAGTTCTAAAAGGCTTCTTCCAAAGTTTAGGAATTGAAGATTCTACTGAAGTCTTAAGAACCATTGATAAATTAGAGAAAATTGGTTTAGAAAAAGTAGAAAAAGAATTAGAAACTCAGGGTATAGAAAAGGATAAAATATCAAAAATACTAGAATTTATTCAAATAGCAGGAAGTAATGAGGAAAAATTACAGCAATTAAAAGATTCAAATATAGATAATGAAGTATTTATTGAGGGCCTTAGAGAATTGGAAGAAGTAAATAAATATATAGGGTTTTTTGGTGTACCAAGTGAGAATTATATAATAGATTTAACTATAGTTAGAGGATTAGATTATTATACTGGCACTGTATATGAAACTTTTTTAGATGAGTATCCAAACTTAGGCAGCATTTGTTCTGGTGGTAGATATGATAATTTAGCAGAAAATTATACTAAACAAAAATTACCAGGAGTAGGTATAGCTATTGGATTAACTAGATTATTTTATCAATTAAATGAAGCTAATTTAATAAATGCAGTGGAAGATTCCCTAACTAAAGTTGTAATTATACCAATGGAAGGCTGCGTAGAGAAAGCTTTACAAATAGCTAGTGAATTGAGAGAAAATGAAATAAATACTCAAGTCTATGCTGAAAAAGGGAAAATGGGTAAAAAGTTTGGATATGTAGATAAAGGAAATATACCTTATACCTTAATTATAGGAGAAGAAGAGATAGAGCAGAAAAAATATACCTTAAGAGATATGAAAACAGGGGAACAAAATATGCTATCTATAAAGGAAATTATAGAAAAATTACTAGACAAATAACAAAAACTTTAAATAATTCTTGACCTTTTGGGTATATATAGATATAATATATAATCAAATAAATATATAAAAACTATGAAGGAAAGAGTAAATTAATATAATCTTTCAGAGAGAAAATGCCTAGGCTGAAAGCATTTTTAAGAGGAATTAATTGAAGACCACTCCTGAGTTATATTCTCAGTTTTGACTGAAGAATATTCGCCATTGGCGTTATAAAAGTCAAGAAACAATTAGGGTGGAACCACGGGTTTAAACTCTCGTCCCTGCATTTATGCAGTGATGAGAGTTTTTTTAGTTAAAAAATAAGGAGGTAGAACAATGGAAAATATAAAAATTACATTACCAGATAATTCGATTAGAGAATATCCAAAGGGTATTACAGTACTTGAAGTAGCGAAGGACATTAGTGAAGGTTTAGCAAGAGTAGCATTGGGTGCAGTGGTAAATGGAAGGATTATGGGAATGCAGGAGACTATAGAAGAAGATAGTAATTTTAGAATAGTTAAGTTTGAAGATAAGGAGGGAAAGCAAATATTTTGGCATACTTCAGCTCATATAATGGCTCATGCAGTAATGAACCTTTTTCCAGATGTAAAATTTGCCATAGGGCCATCAATTGAAGATGGTTTCTACTATGATTTTGATACAGAGCATAGATTTACACCAGAAGATTTAGAAAAAATAGAAGAAGAAATGAAGAAGATTGCAAAAGAAGGCCATGAATTAATAAGATATACTATGCCAAGGGATGAGGCATTAGAATATTTTAAAGAACAGGGAGAAGTTTACAAAGTAGATTTAATAGAAAACTTACCAGAAGATGAAGTAATTTCTTTCTATAAATTAGGGGACTTTGTAGACCTATGTAGAGGGCCTCATCTATTAGATACTAAAAGGGTTAAACAAATAAAATTATTAAGTATTGCAGGTGCCTATTGGCATGGAGACGAAAAGAACAAAATGCTTCAAAGAATTTATGGCACAACTTATGAAAAGAAAAAGGATTTGGAGGAGTATCTAAATAGATTAGAAGAGGCTAAAAAGAGAGACCATAGAAAATTAGGTAGAGAATTAGATTTATTTAGCATACAGGAAGAGGGACCAGGTTTCCCATTTTTCCATCCTAATGGTATGGTAATTAGAAATATACTAGAGGATTTTTGGAGAAAAGAGCATATTAAAAGAGGCTATGATGAAATCAAAACTCCACTAATACTGAATGAAGATCTCTGGCATCAATCTGGACACTGGGATCATTATAGAGAAAATATGTATTTTACAGAAATAGATGAAAATGACTATGCCATAAAACCTATGAACTGTCCAGGTTCTATATTGATATATAAATCCCATATGTATAGCTATAGAGATTTACCTCTAAGATGGGGAGAATTAGGTCTAGTTCATAGACATGAGCTTTCTGGAACTTTACATGGCTTAATGAGAGTTAGAGCATTTACACAGGACGATGCACATTTATATATGTTGCCCTCTCAAGTAAAGGAAGAATTAATTGGGATAATAGAATTGGCAGACTATATATATTCAGTATTTGGTTTTAAATATCATGTTGAATTATCCACAAGGCCAGAGAATTCCATGGGAACTCAAGAACAATGGGACTTAGCTACAAATAGCTTAAAAGAAGCACTAGAAGAAAAGGGTATAGATTATGTAATCAACGAAGGAGATGGAGCATTTTACGGGCCAAAAATAGATTATCACTTAGAAGATGCTATAGGTAGAACTTGGCAATGTGGTACAATTCAATTGGATTTCCAAATGCCAGAAAGATTTGATATTACCTATGTAGATAGTGATAATGAAAAGAAAAGGCCAGTAATGATCCACAGAACTATATTTGGTAGTATGGAAAGATTTATGGGGATTTTAATTGAACACTATGCAGGGAAATTCCCACTATGGCTAGCACCCGTTCAAGCTACTATATTACCAATCTCCGATAAATTCAACGACTATGCCTATAAAATAAAGAAAGAAATGGAAAAGAAAGGTCTTAGAATTAGTATAGATGATAGAGCCGAAAAAATAGGTTATAAAATCAGAGAAGCAAGACTAAAGAGAATTCCCTATATGTTAATAGTAGGAGAAAAAGAAGTAGAAGATAATCTAGTATCAGTAAACAAAAGAGATGAAGGAGATATAGGCCAATTTGAATTAGAAGAATTTATAAATATGGCAATAGAAGAAGTGGAGGATAAGAAA
This sequence comes from Tissierellia bacterium, assembly GCA_036720245.1. GTDB lineage: Bacteria > Bacillota > Clostridia > Tissierellales > Tepidimicrobiaceae > JAAZMA01. Next base: position 27,220 of record DAIMNI010000009.1, read on the forward strand.
TAAAAAAATAGATCCCTCGGCTTACGCTTAGGATGACGGGGTATGGCAGTGCACTTGTCATTCTGAGCGTAAGCGAAGAATCTGTACAATTTACAATTCACAATTTTCGCCAAAGGCGAACAAACTATGTTGCACAATCCAAAGGCTTTTCAAAATCCCTAAATATCTCATCTAATCTTTTACTGTTCATGGTTTCTTTTTCTAAAAGTTCATCTGCAATAAAGTTTAACAAATCTTTATTTTCTCCCAAGATCTTTGTTGCATTTTCATATCCATTTTCTAAAATATTTTTTATTTCAATTCTAATTGAATCAAAATTGTGGCGGACATAGTTTTCATCTAAGGCCATAGGGCCTAAATTACTCATACCATAGCTACATACCATCTCATTTGCAATATGAGTAGCCTTATCTAAATCGTCTTTTGCACCAGTTGTAACTTCATTAAATATCAATTCTTCAGCTACCCTACCTGCTAAAAGACCAGCAATTTTATTCATTAATTCCCTTTCGGTTAATAAGTATCTATCCTCCTCTGGAAATTTTAATACATAACCTAGAGCCTTTCCTCTAGGGATTATAGATATTTTTTGAACCATATCTGTACTAAGTATTTTAGAAACTATAGCATGACCTGCCTCATGTACGGCTATGGTTTTTTTCTCCCTTAACAATACTGTAGGATTTTTCACTTCAAGTCCTGCTAATACTCTTTCAATAGCAGCATCAAAATGATCTACATCAATTTTATTTTTATTATGTCTCACTGCTATTATGGCTGCTTCATTGGCAATATTGGCTAAGTCTGCCCCTGATAAACCATGGGTTTTTTGGGCTATATCTTTAATATTTATGGATTTATCTAAGGGCTTATTTTTAGTGTGTACTTCTAGAATTTTTTCTCTGGCATGCATATTGGGATTTCCTACAAAAATATGTCTATCAAATCTACCAGGTCTTAGAAGTGCTTCATCTAACAAATCTAGTCTATTGGTAGCCCCTATAATTATTACAGTATCGTCTGTATTAAAACCATCCATTTCCACCAATAATTGATTTAGAGTTTGATCTTTTTCATTATTAGATTCTAAGTTTCTTTTAGTACCAATGGCATCAATTTCATCTATAAATATAATACTTGGGGCTTCTTTTTTAGCTTTTTCAAAAAGCGTTCTCACTCTTTTGGCTCCAACTCCCACATATTTTTCTACAAATTCAGAACCACTGGCATATAGAAAAGTAGAATAGGTTTCTCCTGCAACTGCCTTTGCTAATAGGGTTTTTCCAGTTCCAGGTGGGCCATAGAACAATATGCCTTTAGGAATTTTTGCCCCCATTTTTTTATACTTATAGGAATTGTTAATAAAATCTATAGTTTCTTGCAATTCCTCTTTTATTTCCTCTAATCCAGCCACATCATTAAAAGATACATTGGATTTATCCTTATTATCGTTATTATCTCTTTCATTGGCTAGTACTGAAGGCATTAATTGTGGCTTATCTTTAGAAAAGATATAGATAGCCAAAAGGACTATGGTCAAAACCCATATAGATAATTTATCCCCTAATTTTAAATTTTGAAGACCATTAATTGGAAAATATCTATCGCAAATCAATACTAAAGACAAAATCAAGCATATTATCATTATTAGAAAGTAAATTTTTTTTCTTTTCAATCTATCCCCACCTTATTTCTATTTTTCTAAATATTAGTTTAACCATTTAAAATTTTAATATAAAAATTAATTTAGATTTTTTCTTATTTAAAATGTGCCTATGTTTAAACTTATCTAAATTTGTGTTAATATATATTTATAAATATTAATTTGAACATTGTGGGGAATAATATTAAAAATGTAAGTAAAATTTAAAAATAGAGGTGATTAAATGGAATTTGTTAAAATAATCAATTCCTATGAGGAGGATATAATTAAATCTACTCAGGAAATTATAAAAATAAAATCCGTTGAGGAAGAGGCTAAGGAAAATATGCCCTTTGGAGAAGGGCCTGCTAAAGCCTTAGAATATGCATTAAATTTATCAGAAGAAATGGGATTTGAAACTAAAAACTTTGATAATTATGCTGGCCATGCTGATTTAGGAAATGGAGAAGAAATTGTTGGAATGTTAGTCCATTTAGATGTAGTACCGGAGGGAGATGGCTGGATTTACCCACCTTATGCAGCAGAAATTCACGATGGAAGAATTTATGGTAGAGGTACCAATGATGATAAGGGACCTGCAATTGCTTGTATGTATGCTATGAAAGCATTAAAAGAATCTGAGGTTAAATTAAATAAAAAGATTAGAATAATATTTGGCACCAATGAGGAAACAGGTTGGGGCTGCATGAAGCATTATTTTGCCAATGAAAAAGCACCAAATATGGCCTTTACTCCCGATGCTGAATTTCCTGTAATTCATGGGGAAAAAGGTATAATTATTTTTGACTTAGTAAAGGATATAGATTTAAAAGGCCAAAAAGATATAATACTAAAGAGTATTAAAGGTGGCAATGCTCCAAATATGGTGCCAGACTATTGTGAGGCCATAATAGAAACTAAAGACCCATCCATAGTAGAGGAAAAATTAAATAAATTTGTAAAAGAAAAGAATTATCCATTAAGTCTTGAAAAAGACGGAGAAAATATTAAAATAATTGCCAAGGGTATATCTGCCCATGGTAGCACTCCAGAAAAAGGGGAAAATGCAATTAGTTATTTATTAGCCTTTTTAGAAGGAATATTAGATAAAAATAGTGAAGTATATGATTTTATAAATATCTATAATGAAAGAATAGCCTTTAAACATCATGGAGAAAATATTGGCTGTGGTTTTAAAGACGATGCTTCAGGGAAACTTAATTTTAATCCAGGCATGATTAAAATGGATGAGAATCAAGCTAAACTTAAAATCAATATTAGATATCCAATTAAATCCAGTAGTCAGGAAGTATATAAGGGTATAAGGGAGAATTTATCTGGTACTGGGATTAAAATAATTGAAGACGATAATGAAAGTAAACCGTTATATGTACAAAAGGACAATTTCTTAGTTGAAAAATTGATGAAAGTATATAGAGAACAAACAGGTGATATTGATTCTGAACCCATTACTATAGGGGGAGGCACTTATGCTAGAGCTATGGATAATGCAGTAGCCTTTGGTCCATTATTCCCAGGCGAGGAGGAAGTAGCCCATCAAAGAAATGAATATATCTCCATAGAAGATTTAATGAAACTCACTAAAATATATGCCCATGCTTTATATGAATTGGCAAAGTAATGTTTAAATAATATAAAAAACATTTGACAAAATATATTTTCTAACATATAATAACAATGGTAGTTATTTAAGTAGAAGTATCCGCTTCTCACCTTATAGCTAGGGCTCATAAGGTTATAACAAAGGGGAAAATGGCAGAGTCCATTTAAATTTCTTATGTCTATAAGCGGGTATTTTTACCTGCTTTTTTTATTTAATTAAATCGGGAGGTGTAGTAATATTAAAGAACTTCAAATCAATGAAGAAATAAGGGAAAGAGAAGTAAGGCTAATTGATGCAGACGGGGAGCAAATAGGTGTGGTACCAATTAAAAAGGCATTAGATATGGCCTATGATAAAAAAATGGATTTGGTAAAGGTAGCTCCAAATGCCAAGCCACCAGTTTGTAAAATTATGGATTATGGTAAATACAAATATGAATTGGCTAAAAAGGAAAAAGAGGCAAAGAAAAATCAAAAAGTTATTAATGTTAAAGAAGTAAGAATGACTCCAAATATTGAGGAGCACGACTTAAATGTAAAGGCTAAAAGAGCTATTGAATTTTTAAATAATGGAGACAAAGTAAAAGTAAGTGTTAGATTTAGGGGTAGAGAATTAGGCCACACTGAAGCAGGTAGGGAAGTATTAATGGACTTTTGTAAAATAACTTCTGAACATGGGGTTATAGATAAACAACCTAGAATGGAAGGAAGAAATATGATAATGTATCTAATTCCAAAAACTGAGCAGGTAGGGAGGTAAATAATATGGCAAAAATGAAAACCCACAGAGGGGCAGCAAAAAGATTTAAAAGAACAGGTTCAGGAAAAATAAGAAGATATAAAGCATATAAATCACATAAAACTGGTAAAAAGTCTCCTAAGAGGACTAGAACTTTAAGACAACCAACTTTAGTAAGTAAAAGCGATCAAAAAAGAATAGATTCACTAATACCATAATAATGGATAAGAATTTTTAAGGGAGGTAGCAGAAATGGCAAGAGTTAAAGGCGGTGTAACTGCCAAAAAAAGACATAAAAGAGTATTGAAACAAGCAAAGGGATATTATGGTGCTAAAAGCAAATTATATAGACCTGCAAATCAAGCAGTAATGAAATCATTAGATTATGCATATTCAGGACGTAAACAAAGGAAAAGAGATTTCAGGAAACTTTGGATTTCTAGAATCAATGCAGCTGCTAGACAAAATGGAATGAACTATAGTACATTTATTAATGGTCTAAAAAAAGCTGAAATTGAAATCAATAGAAAAATGTTATCTGAAATGGCGATACATGATCCAGAAGGCTTTTCAAAATTAGTTGAAATTGCAAAAGGGATATAATTAAAGTTCCGGTTACGGAGCTTTTTTTGTTTAAAAGATTAATAATATTATTCCTTTTGCCAAAGAATATAGCAAGGGAAAGTTTTAAAACTACAATATTAGAAAATATTTGTTATGGAGGCTTTATTGTGGTAAGATTATATAAATATTTAAGAAATATTCAATTAAATCCACCAAGGGTTTTAGCACTTGGATTTGGTGCATTAATCCTATTAGGGGCTATATTATTAAACTTGCCTATAGCTTCTAAAAGTGGGGAGAGTATAGGATTTATAAATTCTCTATTTACCTCAGCTTCGGCAGTATGTGTTACGGGTCTTGTAGTAGTAAACACAGCTGAATACTGGTCTTTATTTGGGCAAATAGTTATCATAAGCCTAATCCAAATGGGAGGGCTAGGCTTTATGACCATGGCTACTATAGTTGCCATGTTAATGGGCAAGAAAATAAGTTTGAAAGAAAGATTAGTAATAAAAGAACAATTAAATCGAGACAATATCTCTGGTTTAGTTAAACTAACTAGATATGTAGTATTTTCTACACTTTTAATAGAATTAATAGGTACTATACTATTATCTACTAGATTTATCCCACTATATGGATTTGTGACTGGACTATGGTACTCAGTATTTCATTCCATATCTGCTTTTTGTAATGCAGGTTTTGATATATTAGGAGAAAGCATTTCACCCTTTGTGGGAGATTTTATAATAAATATTACAATAGCATCTTTAATTATAATTGGTGGACTAGGGTTTAATGTATATATTGATATATCACAAAAAAAGTCCTTTAAGAAATTACATCTTCATTCTAAACTTGTTATTGTAATAACTTTAGTATTGATTTTTTCTGGAATGTTTTTAATATTATTAGTTGAATGGAATAATCCAGATACTTTGGCACACCTTTCAACAGGAGATAAATTATTAGCATCATTTTTCCAATCTGTCATTGCTAGAACAGCAGGATTTAATTCTGTGGATATTTCAAAACTATATGACACTACTGGATTTATTTTAATTATTTTAATGTATATCGGAGGTTCTCCTGGTTCTACAGCAGGGGGCATTAAAACTACGACTTTTGGTACAATTATCTTAACTACTTTAACAGTGGTTAGGGGAAATAAGGATGTATCAGTTTTTAATAGGAGAATAAGTCAGGATGTAATAAATAGGGCATTGGCTATTGCCACCATAGGTTTGGCATTAATACTCACTGTTTCCTTATTATTAACTCTAACTGAAGAGGGGAATTTCTTAGACTTATTATTTGAAACCACTTCTGCTTTTGGAACTGTAGGTTTAACTAGGGGTATTACTCCTAATTTATCAAATTTCGGTAAAATAATAATTTCAATCACTATGTATTTAGGCAGAGTAGGTCCATTGACTATGGCTTTTGCTTTTTATCAAAAACAAAAGCAGCCATTATATAGGCATTGCGAAGGAAATATAATCGTTGGATAGGAGGGCTAAAAATGAAACAATTTATGATTATAGGATGTGGTAGATTTGGTTCTACAATTGCTACTACATTATTTAAACTTGGCCATGAAGTAATGGTCATAGATATAGACGAAGAACGAATTCAGGATATATCCGAAGAGGTTACCTATGCAGTTCAGGCAGATGTATCTGATGAAAATGTATTAAAAGAATTAGGAATAAGCAATTTTGATGTAGTAGTTGTGAGCATTGGCTCTAATTATCAGGCTTCTATAATGGCTACACTATTAGCCAAAGAATCTGGAGTAAAAAAAGTTGTAGCAAAGGCTCATGACCAATTACATGGAAAGGTTTTGGCTAAAATTGGTGCAGATAAAATAATATATCCAGAAAGGGATATGGGAGTGAGAGTAGCCCACAATTTAGTTTCCTCTAATATATTGGATTTTATAGAACTATCTCCAGACTATAGCATATTAGAAATTACAGCTATAGAACAATGGATTAATAAATCCTTAAAAGAGCTTAGGCTTCCTACAAATTATGGAATCAATGTTATGGCTATAAAAAGAGGTAGTGATATAAATGTATCCCCCTATGCAGATGATATAATTCTTAGGGGAGATGTATTAGTAGTTATTGGAAACACTATAGATATTGAAAAGATAGAACAAAAAGTTGGTGAATAAGCATGATAGAAATTACTAGCCCTAAAAATCCTAAAATCAAACAAATTAAATCCCTATATAGGAGAAAAGTAAGATGGGATATGGGACTTTTTATAGTAGAAGGTATAAAAATTGTAGAGGAATGTATAGATAATAATTATCCATTAGATAATATTATCTATTCTGATGAATTGCTTAATACCAATGGGGGAGGAGAAATTTACAGAAAGATAAAATCCCATAATAATTTAATCTATGTACCAAATAAATTATTTAAAGAAATATCCGACACAGAAAACCCTCAAGGTATAATGGCCATTGCTAAAATCACCAAAAGATCTATAGAAGAATTGTATAAGCTTAAAAACCCATTGGTTTTATTTTTAGAAGAAGTACAGGATCCGGGAAATATGGGAACAATTATAAGGACGGCAGATGCTTTTAATATAGATGGGATTATAATATCTGAAGGCTCTGTAGATATATATAATCCTAAAGTAATTCGTTCTACTATGGGTTCTATATTTAGAATGCCAATTTATTATATAGAAAATAATATAGAAACCATAGAGGGATTAAAAAATATGGGATTTAAAATATTTGCCACCTCATTAGAGGGGAAGGATTATATCTATAATATAGATTTTAAAAATTCCTCTCTAATTTTAATGGGGAATGAATCCAAAGGTTTATCTACTGAATTGAACATTTTAGCAAATAAGCGGATTAAAATACCAATACTAGGCGGGGCAGAATCTTTAAATGTAGCTATAGCTTCCTCCATAATTATGTATGAAGGAATAAAACAGAGAATGGGATAATTCTTGTAATTTAGAGATATAGATGTTATAATTTAGTAAATAGTTTTGCAATTTGCCTTATATTTAATAAGGTATTATTTTTATTAATATATGGGAAGGAGTATTCCAATGAAAGATAAATTGAAATCCATTAGGGAAGAAGCATTAAATAATATTCAGGATATAAATAATTTAGAAGAATTAGATAAAATTAGAATAAAATATATGGGGAAAAAGGGAGAACTTACATTAATTCTTAGAGAAATGGGGAAACTCTCCAAAGAAGAAAGACCAATAATAGGTCAAATGGCCAATGAAATTAGACAGGAATTAGAAAAAGGATTAAATGATGCTAGTGAAAGAATTAAAGAGGAATTTAAAAAAGAAAAAATGGAGAAAGAAAAAGTAGATATAAGTATAAATCACAATATAAAAAAACTAGGCCATGCCCATCCACTATTGGCAACTATGGAGGAATTAGAAAACTTATTTATTAGTATGGGATTTAAAGTAGTAGAAGGCCCAGAAATAGAAACAGTGGCTAATAATTTCGATGCTTTGAATTCTCCAGAAAATCATCCTTCAAGGGATTTATCAGATACTTTTTATATAAATGAAGATATATTACTTAGAACGCATACTTCACCAGTGCAAATTAGAGCTATGAAAGAGATGAAACCGCCTATTAAAATAGTTTCGGCCGGAAGAACCTTTAGGTTTGACAATGTAGACGATACTCACTCTCCTATGTTTCATCAACTAGAAGGCTTAGTAGTAGATGAAAATATATCCATGGCTAATCTTATGAATACCATAGATATTTTTATAAAAGAACTATTTGGAAAAGACATGAAAACTAGATTTAGACCCCATTATTTTCCATTTACCGAACCTAGTGCAGAAGTAGATGTTTCTTGCTTTGAATGCAGAGGGGAAGGCTGCGAGGTATGTAATGGAACTGGTTGGAATATAGAGTTATTAGGCTGTGGCATGGTTCATCCAAAGGTATTAGAAAACTGTGGCATAGATTCAGAGAAATACACTGGTTTTGCTTTTGGAATGGGAATTGATAGGGTAACCATGGTAAAATATAATATAGATAATATTCGTTTATTATTTGAAAACGACAATAGATTTTTAGAACAATTTTAATATAGAAGGAGGATTACACAATGCTTTTACCAATTAAGTGGTTGAAAGAATATGTAGAGATTAGGGAAAATACTAAAATATTAGCTGATAATCTTACCCTGTCTGGTTCCCATGTAGAGTCAATCATTTCTTTAGATAGGGGGATTGAAAATGTAGTAGTAGGGGAAATCCTAGAATTAAACAAACATGAAAATGCAGATAAATTATTTGTTACAAATATAGATATTGGAAATAGAACATTAAAAATTGTTACAGGAGCAAGTAATTTAAAAGTAGGAGATTACATACCTGTGGCTTTAGTTGGTGCAAAATTGCCTAATGGCTTAACTATAGAAGAAACAGATTTTAGAGGGATAATGTCTTATGGTATGCTATGTTCTCTAAAGGAATTAGGCTTTTCAGATAATGTAATTCCAAAAGAGCAGAGAGATGGCATTTTTATTTTAAATGAAAAATATCCATTAGGCACAGATATTAATAAGGTTTTAGGTCTATATGGAGATATAATAGAATTTGAAATAACCCCTAATCGTTCCGACTGTTTAAGTATAATCGGTATGGCAAGGGAAACTGCTGCAACTTTCAATAGAAAATTAAAGTATCCTAAAATTGAAATAAAAAACGAAATAGACAGTATAGATAATTATTTAGACTCTGTGGAAATAGATGAAGAACTTTGCAATAGATATTATACAAAAATCATTAAAAATGTAGAAATTAAAGAATCTCCATTATGGCTGCAAACTAGATTAATGGAAGCAGGAATGCGTCCTATTAATAATATAGTAGATATTACTAATTATGTAATGCTAGAATTTGGCCAACCTCTTCACGCCTTTGATTTAGATAAATTAAATAGTAAAAAAATCCAAGTGAGAAAGGCAGAAGAAGGGGAAAAAATCACGACCATAGATGATGTAGAAAGAACTCTTAAACCTTCGAATTTAGTAATAGCTGATGAAAATAGGCCTATTGCAATTGCAGGAGTTATGGGAGGATTTGATACTGAGGTAGATGAAAATACTACTACTATATTATTAGAATCAGCTAATTTCAATAGTAAATCTGTAAGACTTACAGCTAAGGATTTAAATTTAAGAACAGAGGCCTCTTCTAGATTTGAAAAGGGCATAGACCCTAATTTATGCGAAACTGCAGCCAATAGGGTATGCCAATTGGTTGAAAAAATTGGAGCTGGGACAGTAATTAAAAATAGTATAGATGTATATGAAAGCATTAGAGAAGAAAGTGAAATTATATTGAGGACAGAATATGTAAATAGACTTTTAGGAATCAATATAAATCCAGAAGAAATGACAGACTATCTAGAAAGATTAGATTTAAAAACTGCCTTAAATGGAGACAAAATCAATGTATTAATTCCTACCTTTAGACTAGATTTAGAGGAGGAAGTAGATTTAATAGAAGAAATAGGTAGATTATATGGTTTTCACAATATAGAACCTAAGCCATTGGTAGGTGTATTAACTAGAGGTGGTAAAAACTATGAAAAAACCATAGAAGACAAGGCTAATACTATATTACAATCCCTAGGTTTAAATCAAGTAATGACCTATTCCTTTATTAGTCCAAAAGTTTATGATAAATTAAATTTAGATAAAAATCACAATCTAAGAAATTATATTAAAATATTAAATCCCCTAGGCGAAGATTATAGCGTTATGAGAACTACTTTAATACCTAATATGTTAAATCTTTTAAGTAGAAACTATAATCATGGGGTAGAGGAATGTGCGTTTTATGAAATAGGAAATATATTTATTCCAATTGAATTACCTGTTAAAGAATTGCCTACAGAAAAGAAGATTTTATCCATAGGTATGTATGGAAATGTAGACTTTTACTCTATTAAAGAAATAGTGGGAGATTTATTTAAAAAATTAGGCATTGTAGAAATGGAATTTATCCCTAAAAAAGATAATCCAATATTTCATCCCTATAGAACAGCAGAAATACTATATAAAGATGAAGTAGTGGGAATTATCGGGGAAGTTCATATGGATATTATGGAGAACTTTGAAATAGAAAAGAAATCCTATATAGGTGAATTAGATTTTGATAAAATTGTAGAAATAGCTAATTTAGAAAAAACTTATATGCCACTACCTAAATATCCAAGTATTATGCGAGATATTGCCTTAGTAGTAGATAGAGATATTATGATTGGACAATTGGAAAAGATAATATGGAAAAATGGAGAAGATTTAATAGAGGAAGTAGAATTATTTGATATTTATGAAGGAAATCAAATAGAAAAAGGCAAAAAAAGCGTAGCCTTTGGTATAAGATATAGATCACATGATAGAACTCTAAAGGACAATGAGGTAAATGAAATACAAGAAAATATATTAAAAACATTGGAGAAATCCTTAGGTGCACAGCTTAGATCATAAAGAGTAGATTTTTCTACTCTTTTTTTAAAAAAAGAAGGAAAAGAGAAAATTATGTAGAATATATATAATAAGATTATAATAAGGGAGATGAGAAGTTATGACGGAAAAAAATAAAGTAGATGTAATAATAGATGGTCGTAACTTTACAGTAGTTGGTGAAGGTAGTGAAAAATATGTAAAGGGATTAGCTATCTATGTAGATGGAAAGATTAGGGATATATCTAGTAAAAACAATAGATTAAGTAATTCTATGGCTGCCACCTTAGCTGCCTTTAATATTGCTGATGAATTATGTAAAACTAGTGAAGAACTAGAATCCCTAAAAGTTAAAGCTAGAGGACCTATGGAACAATATGACAATCTTGTAAATCAATTAGAAGAAGCTGAAAAAAAGATTGGCAAATTAAAAAAAGAAACTAATTATTATAAGGATGAGCTATTAGATACTAAAAAAGAAAATGAAGAATTAAATAAAAAACTATCTAAAAATGAAAGCACATTAGAATTAAAGGAAAAGGAATTAGAAGAAAGTCAGGATATGATTAAAAAATTACAAGATAAAATTTTTGAAAATCAAATGGAATTAATAGAAACTAAAAAAGAATTAGAGGAATCTCTAAGAACTTATGAAGAACAGGGAAAAGATATTTTAACTCAAGGAGGAAATTTAAATAGGTGATAAATAAAGATATAGAATTATTAGCTCCAGTTGGTGGTATGGAATCCCTATATGCTGCTGTAGAAAACGGTTGTAATGCAGTTTATCTAGGTGGGAAACTATTTAGTGCAAGACAGTATGCAAATAATTTTGATTTGGAAGAATTAAAAGAGGCAGTAGAATATGCCCATTTAAGAGATGTAAAAATATATGTAACTGTAAATATATTAATGGACAATGGGGAAATGAAAGAAGCATTAGATTTTATTAAATATCTTTATGAAATAGATATAGATGGAATTATAGTACAAGATTTAGGGCTAATTTATTTAGTAAATAAGCTATTTCCAGACTTAGAACTACATGGCAGTACACAAATGACTATTAACAATTTACCTGGAGCTATTTTTTTAGAAAAATTAGGATTAAAGAGAGTTGTACTCTCAAGGGAAGTACCAATAGATGAAATAAAAAGTATAAAAGAGAAATCTAATATAGAATTAGAAGCCTTTATACATGGAGCCCTATGCGTGTCTTATTCAGGTCAGTGTTTAATGAGTAGCATGATAGGAGGTAGATCTGGCAATAGAGGTGCCTGTGCTCAGCCCTGTAGACTAGCCTATAGCATAATAGACTATAGTACTGGAGATATTTTATCTAAAGAATGGGACAAAAAATATCTAATAAGTCCAAAGGATTTAAACACCATAGATTATATTGAAGATATAATAAATAGTGGTATTATATCTTTAAAAATAGAAGGTAGAATGAAAAGTCCTGAATATGTGGCTACTATTGTAAAAAACTATAGAAAGGCCCTAGACATTGGTTCAGATAAAATCACCAAAAAAGATAAAGAGGATATTTTACAAATTTTTAATAGAGGCTTTACAAAGGGCATGATGCTTGGGGATTTTAGTAGAGCTTTTATATCTTCTGAAAGACCAGACAATAGAGGAGTTCCAAGGGATGAACTATTAAATAAAGCTAAGGAATCCTATATGAAAGAAAATATTAAATATCCTATAGATATGGAAATTAAAGTATCTATAAATGAATATGCAGAGCTTATTATTAAATATGGGGAATGGGAAATCAGAACCCAAAGTAAATCTCCAGTAGAAAAGGCTAAGAATTTACCTTTAACAGAAAAAACCATAATAGAGCAATTGTCTAAATTAAATGACACAGTATATTATATAAATAATCTAGACATAAATTTAGAATATGGTGCCTTTATGTCCCTAAGCGAAATAAATGGACTTAGGAGAGAAGGAATAAAAGAATTAGATGAATACCGAAAAAATTTCAATCATAGAGAAAAAATAGACGATGTTCAATATAGAAAGAGAATAGAGGAAATTTTTGAACCTAATAAAAATAATACTTTATCTAAAAAGAATATATCTATAAGGGTCTCTAATGAAGAACAATTCCAAGAATTAGATTTAGAAAAATTAGATAGACTTTATATTGGCTTTTATAATAATTTAGATAAAATAATTCCTATGGTAAAGGCTAAAAACAAAGAAGTGTATTTATGGACAGATAAAATCCTTTATCCAAAGGATTTAGAAAAATTGATGGATATAATTAAACCAATTGAGCATTTATTAGATGGCATTTCTGTATCCAATATAGGCACATTAAACTTTGTTAAGGATAATTTCGATATGGACATTCATGGGGATATAGGCCTAAATGTATTTAATAGCTTTACTGCTAAATTATTAAAAGAACACAATGTAAATACTGTAAGCCTATCTCCTGAATTAAATATTGGTCAAATAGAAGAACTATGTAATAATAATTATAATTCCTATGAAGCCATAGGCTATGGCTATTTACCCCTAATGGTTATGGAATATTGTCCTATGTCTATTATTAAAAACTGTAAAGATGATTTAAACTGTAATGATTGTCCCTTTAGCAAAGGCTATGGACTAAGGGATAGAATGAATATGGATTTCTATATGGAAAGAAAAAATGGAACAACTACTATTTATAATTCAGTTCCACTAATGGTTTTAGATAGTATAGATAAAATATATAATAATCATGTAGATACCATTAGATTAGATTTTACCTTTGAAAAAAAAGGCATTAGAGAAATTCAAAGCATATATTATGATTATGCAAAGGGAATAGCTACTGAAGATGAGAGAGATAAATTTATAAAGGAATATAGAAATAAAAATAAAATAACCAGGGGACATTATTTTAGGGGAGTTATATAATTGAGGTGAAGCCATGAATGAAAAAACATTGAGAGTATTAGAATATGAAAAAATTGTAGATAATCTGGAAACTAAAGCCCAATCCCAATTAGGCAAGGAAATGGTAAGGACTATTGAACCATTAACAGATATAAAAATTATCGAAGAAAAACAAAAAGAAACAGAGGAATCTTTAGAATTATTAATTAGAAGGGGTAGTCCACCTCTTTATGGAATTTATGATATTTCTCATGAATTGAAAATGGCAGATATAGGTGGAGTTCTAAGCCCTGCCTCTCTTTTAAAAGTTTCTGATTCCCTAAGGGTATCTAGAGATTTAAAAAGATATATGGGAGATATTAAAGAGGAAAATAGAATTCATTACCCCGTTGTAGGAGGTTTAATAGGGGATTTAAGAATACTAAGAAATATTGAAGAAGAAATCGACAATGCCATATTAAATGAAAATGAAGTTTCTGATAATGCTAGTTCTAAACTACGAAGCATTAGAAGACAAATTGTAAATAAAAATCAGTCTATCAAAGACAAATTAAATTCTATAACATCCTCAAGTAGGTGTCAAAAATATCTACAAGACAGTATTGTTACCATGAGAGAAGGTAGATATGTAGTACCTATAAAACAGGAAAACAAATCGTTTTTCCCTGGTATAGTTCATGATCAATCTTCATCTGGAGCCACATTATTTATAGAACCTATGGCTATAGTAGAATTAAATAATGAATTAAGAGAATTAGAACTAGGGGAAAGAAAAGAAATAGAAAGGATACTAAAAGAATTGACCCAATTGGTGGCCAGTGAGGGAGAGACCATTAGAGGCAATCAAAAAATCCTTCAAGAATTAGATTTTATTTTTGCTAAGGGAAAACTAGCTCTTGAGATGAATGCTACAAAGCCTATACTAAATACCAAAGGCTATATTAATATTAAAAAAGCAAGACATCCACTTTTAAATCCAAAAGCAGTAGTTCCTATAGATATATATATGGGTAAGGATTTTAATTCCTTAGTGATTACAGGGCCAAATACAGGTGGAAAAACAGTTACCTTAAAAACCATAGGTATATTAACACTATTATCTCAATCAGGTCTTCATATTCCAGCTGATTTTAATTCAGAAATTGGAGTTTTTGATCAGGTATTTGCTGATATTGGGGATGAGCAAAGTATAGAACAAAGCCTAAGTACCTTCTCCTCCCATATGACTAATATTATTCAAATACTAGATGAAGTAGAATACAATAGTTTAGTCTTATTTGACGAATTAGGAGCAGGAACAGACCCTACAGAAGGTGCTGCATTGGCTATGGCCATATTGGATAATCTATTAAAAAGAAATATTAGAACCATTGCCACAACTCACTATAGTCAGCTTAAAATATATGCACTTACTACAGAAGGAGTGAGAAATGCTTCAGTAGAATTTGATGTAGAAACCCTAAGGCCTACTTATAAACTATTAATTGGAGTGCCAGGTAAATCCAATGCTTTTGAAATATCAAAAAGGCTTGGATTACAAGATTATATAATAGAAGATGCAAAGGTTTTAATTTCTAAGGAAAGTGTAGAATTCGAAGATATACTTCAAGCCATAGACAAGGATAGAAGAACCATAGAAGAAGAAAAGCTTAATATTGATAAATTAAAGGCAGAAATGGAAACCTTAGAAGAAGAATTAAAAAGAGAAAGGGAAAAGGCAAGTAGATCTCGTGAGAAAATTCTACTAGAAGCAAAGGAAGAAGCTAGAAATATATTGAGAAACGCAAAATCAGAATCTGATTTAATAGTAGGAGAACTAAGACAAATTTCTAATGAAATAGAGAAGGATAGAAATAGAAAAATTCAGGAATCCCAAGAGAAATTAAAAACTAAATTAAATGAAGTAGAAAGTTCTCTATCAGACAATGTATTAAATGTAAAATCTAGCGAACCACCTAAAAATTTGAAAATAGGAGATACTGTAGAAGTATTATCCCTAAATCAAGTGGGGAATGTATTGGAATTGCCAGATGAAAATGGCAATTTAGTAGTTCAAATAGGCATTATGAAAGTAAATGTTCATATTTCCACATTAAGAAGAGCAGAATTAGAAGAGAAGAGGACTAAGGCTAGCACAAAGGCTATTATTAAATCTAAATCTAGCAATGTTAAAAATGAAATAGATTTAAGAGGGAAGACTTTAGATGAGGCCCTATTAGATTTAGATAAATATATTGACGATATATTTATCTCAGGATTAAAAGAGGCTTATATAATCCATGGGAAAGGTACAGGAGTCCTTAGGGAAGGGATACAATCTTATTTAAGCAGCCATAGAAATGTCAAATCCTATAGGCTTGGGAAACATGGAGAAGGTGGAGATGGAGTTACAGTAGTGGAAATTAAATAAATTCTTGAGTTATTTAGTATAATACTGTATATTATAGTTTAATAAGAAAATATTTAAATCCATAGATAGAGGAAGTAAAATATATATTTTGTCATAGCGAGCTGGAAATGGTGAAAGCCAGTATAAAAATATATTTGAAAAGGACTCTAGAGGATATATCTGAAATAAAAGTAGGATATTACGTTAATTGCGTTAAAATTTCGAGTGGGCTTAGGCTAACAAGAGTGGTAACACGGGATTGCTCCCGTCTCTTATGAGATGGGAGCAATATTTCTTTTAAGGAGGAAAATCTATGATAAATTTTAAAAATGAAGTTGCAAAATCTATTTGCAATGTGGCACCAAATTTAGAATTAGAAAAAATTGAAAATTTAATTGAAATTCCACCTAATTATAATATGGGAGATTATGCATTTCCTTGTTTTATATTAGCTAAGGAATTTAAAAAAGCACCAAATTTAATAGCAGAAGAATTAGTAAAAGAAATCCAAGGTGGGGAATATTTTAAAGAAATTAAAAATGTAGGACCCTATATCAATTTCTTTGTAAATACGGAAAAATTAGCCGAAACAGTATTAGAAAGCGTAGTAGAAGAAAAAGAGAACTTTGGCTCTACTAATATAGGGGAAGGTAGAAAAGTATTAGTAGAATTTTCATCACCTAATATTGCAAAGCCTTTTCACATAGGTCATATAAGAAGTACTGTTATTGGAAACTCTTTATATAAAATTTTTAAATTCCAAGGTTTTGACACAGAAGCTTTAAATCATTTAGGAGATTATGGAACCCAATTTGGAATGTTAATAGCAGCCTATAAGAAATGGGGAGATAAAGAGGCAATTGAAAAAGATCCTATTAATGAACTATTAAAACTCTATGTAAGATTTAATAAAGAAGCAGAAGAAGATAATAGTCTAAGAGATGAGGCTAGATATTGGTTTAAGGAATTAGAGGATGGAAACAATAGAGAAGCCACGGAACTTTGGCAATGGATTAGGGATATTAGTCTTAAAGAATTCAATATAGTATATGATATGTTAGGAATAAAATTTGACTCCTATAATGGAGAATCCTTCTACTCTGATAAAATGCCTAAAGTAATAGAAGAAATGGAAGAAAAGGGAATGCTTAAAGAATCTAGGGGAGCCATGATAGTAGATTTAGAAGAATACAATATGCCACCAGCCTTAATCCAAAAATCTGATGGTTCTACCCTATATACTACTAGAGATATTGCAGCAGCCTTTTATAGAAAAGAGCATTATGATTTTTATAAAAATATTTATGTAGTAGCCTCTGAACAAAATCTACATTTTAAACAATGGATAAAAGTAGTGGAATTAATGGGCTATGACTGGGCTAAAGACTGTATTCATGTTCCCTTTGGAATGGTTAGTCTAGAAGATGGCAAATTGTCCACAAGGGAAGGAAAAGTTGTGTTTTTAGAAGATGTGTTAAATAAGGCCGTAGAAAGTACATTTGCCATAATAGAAGAAAGAAATCCAGATTTGGAAAATAAAGAAGAAGTAGCAAAACAAGTGGGAATAGGAGCAGTAATATTCCAAGAACTATTTAATAATAGAATTAAAGACTATGTATTTAGTTGGGATAGAACCCTAAGTTTTGAAGGGGAAACAGGCCCTTATGTTCAATATACCCATGCTAGAGCCAATAGCCTTTTAGAAAAAGGAGAATTTTCTCCAGATAAAAAGGTAAATTATTCTCTATTAAAAGAAGAGGATGAAATAAATATAATAAGACTATTACATCAATTTCCAGATATTATTATTGATGCTATGGAAAAATTAGAGCCATCTTTTATCACTAGACATATTACAGAAATATCTAAGGCCTTTAATAAATTTTATAATTCTTGTCCAATACTTTCAGTAGAAGAAGAATTAAAAAATGCAAGGCTAATGCTAGTATTTGCTACTAAAACCACAATAAAAACAGGACTAGGTCTATTAGGTATGGAAGCTCCAAATAGGATGTGATATAAATATGGAATATGAAAAAATCTATAATCCTATGATTACAGCATTTAATGAGGATATGAAATATAACAAGCTTTTTTCCTATATTACTGAATTAAGCATAATAAGTATTAAATCTCTAATTCCGTCTGAAAGCCTAGAAAAGGTATATATAGATTATAAAAGATACAATGAAGAAATAAAACTTTGGCGAAGCTATAGACATGGGGATAATCCATCTCTACTGAATGTATCTAATATGGATTATAGTATTTACTGGAAAGAAAAAGATGATAGCATATATACTAGGATATTGCCTATTATAATGGTAAATAGGGATTTCTCAAATATAAGAGACGAAATTATTAAAAATGTCCTATTTACAACTGGCAATATAGAATCTTTAATTGAAGCTATTTTAATAGGAAAACTAATCTTTTTATTAATAGAAGGGGAAGTAGATATTATAGAAGAATTAAAGGACGAGATAATAAAATTATCCCAAGTAAATTATATTAATGAATACGAAAACTATTATAGATTTTCCCCTAATCAATATGGGAAAAGGTTTAAAATTTCCTTTGAACAAAAAAAGATTTTTGCACTAAATATTTTAAATTCATCATCTGCTAAAGGCTTCCAAGTATTAAAGGATTCTTTAGAAGTTCTAATCTCAGAAGGAAATGGAGAAACTACTATAGGAAAATGTATTAAAGCAATTTTAGACAATAAAGCAGAAGAAAATTTAGTCTCAGATTATTATAAAGAATTAATAGAATATCTATATAGACTTAGAAAAGGAAGAATATCACCTGAGATTTTAAAAATTGAAAAATATTATTTACCTGATATTTTTCAATTTAATGAAGGGGATGAGTTTTACCATTCTCTTTTAAATAGATGTAAGGTAATAAAAAGAGAAGATAATGAAAATAATGTAGTAATATATTTAAATACTAAATCTGGTATGTATAGATTTATACAGTGAAAAATTTAGTTTGTCATCCTGAGTGCTTTGTCATCCTGAGCCGAAGGCGAAGGATCTCTAATGCGGCAGAAAGACGAGATCCTTCACTAGAGCTCAGGATGACATTTTTGCATAATGATAAATTTCCCTATCAAATAGATTTATTTAAATAGGCTAAAAATTCCTCCTCCGTAGTTTCTGCAATTTTAATTAATTCCTGTACCATATTATTCCTTAAATCAATAAATTCCTTAATATTTGTATGTAACCCCGTATATTCCAGTGCCTCAATTATCATAAGCATGTCCTTTTTAGAAATTTCCTGAATTGAAATTTTGTCAAAACTCTCCATTAAATGTCTCCTTTCGTTTTAATATTCTTATATATCCATATTATACTGTTTTCATGACTTCTTCAATAGAATAATAAGTAATTTAATATTGTTTAAACTATTTTATGGCGTTTAATGGAGATTGTGCTATAATTAATATAGTTTAAGAGACGAGGTATGAGAAAATGAAAATTATTCTAACTACATTAAATTCAAAATTTATTCACACATCTTTATCCATTAGATATTTAAAATCTTATTGTAGTGATATGCCAATAAAAACAATGGAATTTACCATTAATCAAAATTTAGACTATATAGTAGGTGAATTATATAAAGAAGAACCTGATATTATAGGTTTTTCCACCTATATATGGAATAGGGAGGAAACCCTTAAAATATGTGAAACTCTAAAACTAATCAATCCTAATATTAAAATTATTTTAGGAGGACCTGAGGTATCCTTTGATGGAGATAAAATTCTAAATGACTATCCCTTTATAGATTTTATTATCTATGGAGAAGGAGAGGTAAGTTTTCATCAATTATTGGAAAGACTTATAACACATAAGGAAGATTATAATATTAATGGATTAATTTACAGAAAAGGAGAGGAAATTATAGTAAATCCTCCTATGGAATTAATTCGGGACTTAGACCTTATTCCTTCACCCTATGTGAATTTAAAGGAGGATTTAGAAAATAAAATTGTCTATTATGAAAGTTCTAGAGGCTGCCCTTTTAATTGTAAGTTTTGTCTATCTTCTACTATTAAGGGAGTTAGATATTTTAGTATGGAGAGAGTTAAAGAAGATTTGGAAATACTAATAAATGCCAATGTAGGTCAGGTAAAATTTGTAGATAGAACCTTTAATGCTAATAAGAAATACGCTATGGAAATAATGAATTTTATAATGGAAAAAAATCCTAAAAAGATAAATTTCCACTTTGAAGTAACAGCTCATTTACTAGATAGGGAAATGTTAGACTTTATAAGTAAGGCTAAAGAAGGTCTATTTCAATTTGAAATTGGGGTTCAATCTACTAATCTTAAGACTATAGAAGCCATAGGTCGAACTACTGATTTAGAAAAATTAAAACTAATTACGAAAGAAATTAAGAGTTATGAAAATATACATCAGCATTTAGACTTAATTGCAGGATTACCCTATGAAGACTATAGTAGTTTCAAAAATTCTTTTAATGATGTATATGAAATTAGGCCAGAAAAAATTCAATTAGGCTTTCTAAAACTATTAAAAGGCTCAGGCCTAAGGCAAGATAGTGATAAATATGGAATTGTATTTTTAGATGCACCTCCTTATGAAGTATTAGAAACTGATTGGATAAATTATGGAGAAATGCTGAGATTAAAGGGTATAGAGGATTTAGTTGGAAAATACTATAATGAGGGCTATTTTCAGCATTCATTAGAATATATAATTAAAAATTATTATAAAACTTCTTTTGATTTTTTTGAAGATTTTTTAAATTATTGGGAAAATAAGGGGTATCATACTATATCCCATAGTAGAGATAATTTATATGAAATATTAATGGATTTTTGCCATTATAAAGAGTATGAAAATCTATGGATAATAAATGAAATTGTAAAATACGATTATATTTATAATCATAAAAATCCCTATTTACCTAAATTTATAGATAGAAAAGGAGATGAATTTATTCAAAAAAATAGACATGAAATTTTAAAGGATGAAAACATTTTAAATGATCATCTAAGTCAATATAAGAATATGGCAACTAAAGAATTAATTAAAAAAATTCATATAGAAAAATTCAAATTAGATTTATCTAATTTATTTAGTAAGGATTATGATTTCGAGGATTATATGTTAAAAGATACTTATATTTTATTTGAATATAGAGATGGAGTTATTAATAAGTGTAAGACTTATGATATAACTAAGAACATTATAGGGAGTGAAGAATATTGAATCTGTTTGAAGATATAGTATTTGTAAACAAATCAGCAGCAAAAAAAACAATTAAAAGCTTTAAAAAAAGTTGGTTAATAATATTTACTGGATTAGCCTATAGTATAATAAATATTTTATTGATGACAATTTTATCTGTTTTTTTTAAAGGGGTATTACAGATACTAGCAGGTTTTATTCTTGCTATTGCAAGTGCAATGTTAATATCTAATTATTTATATTTATTATTTAATATAATTAATTACGATAGAATAAGTATGCAGGATTTTAAAGATGGCTTTAAGGCATTTTTATGGGATGTTTATGGAGTACTTTTTGTGTTTTGGATAGCTTCCCTTTTATTATCTCCATTGTATAGAATGGCGGGGGAAAACGCAGTGTTATTAGGGAGAATTATTACTTTGTTAATATTATTTGCATTAAATCCATTGCCAGAAACTATTTATCAAAAAAGTTATTCTTCTTTTGAAAGTATTTCTTATGCCTTTGAATTTATGAAAGAAAATTGGCTAAATTGGCTAATACCAAATATAGTATTTCATTATTTGATATATTTAACTACTGGTAGCATAGTATTAGATGTTTTTGCGACACCTTTAAATTTAGGTTTTGGTTTAAATTTTAGTCCAAAGGGAATAGGGCTATATCTTTTAGGCCAAATAATATTTTCCATTACTATGATTTATAGGGGACATTTGTTTAAACTTTTGAGTACTAGTACTAGGAATAAGCGAATCTATATGAGAAATATGTATAAATAAGTAGGTGATATAATGAACATTATAGATGAATATTTTGAAAAAATGACTAATAATCTTAGCTTTATTGAATTAAAAGAGGATGCCTATATTGATTTAAAAGATTATAAAATTGATAATCGCATTCCATTGCCTATGATATTAGATACCTTAGTAGTAGAAATACAAGAAGGAAATTTTTATGAAGAATTAGATATTGAGCATTTAATCAATGGGATTATTTATACTCTAGGTGCAGATATAGATTTTAAATTTAAAAAAGAATATATAGAAATTTTATATCACTATGATTGTAAAATAGAAGATTATATATTATATCGGGGACTAAAATTTGCAGAAAAAGAGAACTATGATACTGCCGCAATTTATTTCAGAAGCCTTGTAAATATCAATAAAGAAAATATTGGCGGCTTATTTAATTATGCTTTATCTTTAGAAAATATAGGGACGAAGTTTATTGAGGATGGATTTCGGGATAAGGGAAATATCTTTTTAAGAGAAGCAACTAATTATTTAGAAACTATTTTAGAAATAGATCCAAAATTTCCTTTAGCCTATTATAAATTAGGTTATCACTATAAATACTTTGGGAATTTTCTAAAGGCTAATTTAATTTGGCAAAAATATTTAAAAATAGGTGAATCTATAGAGGGGATAGAAGAAATTAGAGTACAATTAGAATTAATTGAAGACGATGTAGATTTTGAACAAGGAGTCTATTATTTAAATATTGAAGAATATGATTTAGCCTTAGAGAGGCTGTTAAAATTAATGGATAAATATGGTGAATGGGGGCATCTATATTATTTAATTGCCTTATGCTATAAGGGAAATGGTCAATATAAAGAAGCTATAGAATTTTTAGAAAAAGCTATAAAATTAGATAGTGATAATGTAGATATTTATAATGAATTGGGAATTTGTTTTTATACACTAGGAGATTTAGATAAGGCCCTAGAGGTATTTGATAGTGGAGTTAAAATTAATCATATGGACTATAAAATAATATTCAATAGAGGCATGATTAATTTAGAATTAGGAAATATTCCTAAAGCTATGGAGGATATAAATTTAGCATATGAATTAAATCCTGAAGAGGATTCTATTAAGGATCAAAAAATAGAGCTAGAAAAATATTTAGGATTATAAAAAAACATTTTGGAGGGATAATATGTCCATAGTTAAATTAGATGATTTACTTAGTATTAATTATCAGGAAAAGATGAAATTAGCAGTTGTATCAGCTCATGATGAAGAAGTTTTAGAAGCTGTAGTTGAGGCTATGAGATTAGGAATTGTAGAACCTATATTAATAGGAGATAGGGAAAAAATTCAAGAAATCCTAATTGAATTTAAATTAAACCCAGATGAATTTAATATTATCCATGAGAAAGACTTGGGGAAAGCTGCAGAAATAGGAGTAAAACTAGTAAGTGAGAACAAAGCTGATTTTTTAATGAAGGGATTAGTAGATACAGGAACTCTAATGAAGGCAGTGTTAAATAAAGAATGGGGGCTTAGAACTGATTCTTTATTATCTCATGTAATGGTATATGAAGTAGGCAATTATTCTAAATTAATTTATTTAACTGATGGTGGAATGAATTTATATCCTAATGTAGAACAGAAAATAAAAATCATTGAAAATGCTGTTCAAGTAGTAAAAACCCTGGGAAAGGATACTGTAAAGGTAGCTTGTTTAGCAGCTAAGGAAAAGGAAGATCCTAAAATGTCTGCTACTGTAGATGCAGCAGCTCTTAAGAAAAAATTTGAAGAAGGAGGATTTTCTAGTGGTACAATAGTTGAAGGCCCTATGGCATTAGATTTGGCTATATCTAAAGAAGCTGCACAAATAAAATCCTTTAAATCAGAAGTAGCAGGGGATGCAGATATATTATTAGTACCAAATATCGAAATGGGCAATGGAATAGGAAAGAGTATTACTTATTTTGCAGGAGGAAAATCAGCAGGAATTATTATGGGGGCAAAAGTTCCTATAGTATTAACTTCTAGGGCAGATTCCCATGAATCCAAGCTTTATTCCATAGCACTTGGGAGTGTAATTGCGGGAAAAACATTTAAATAAAGAATTTAAGATTTAGAGATTTAAGGAGTAAAATGAATTAAAATATAGATTAAATAAAAATATACTATGAATTTGGAAGTATTTGAGGATTGAATGGAAATTAAAAATGTGTTAAATTATTCAATGTCGTCAGTTTTCCCGACGGCAAGTGATGAAAAAATATAGCAAAATAAAATAAAAAAATGTAGAAATAAATCTTGACAAAAATTTTAAAATATGCTATATTAATAAAGCATCACATTTAAGAACCTAGACAACTAAACAGTGTGAAATAC
>DAIMNI010000071.1:0-8558 GCA_036720245.1 Tissierellia bacterium
TATGTTAGATGATAGAAAATTAAAAGTCCTTCATGCCATAATAAATAGCTATTTAATTTCTGCTGAGCCTATAGGTTCTAGGACTATATCCAAGGAGTATGATTTAGGGGTATCCTCTGCTACTATTAGAAATGAAATGTCTGATTTAGAGGATTTAGGATACTTAAACAAACCCCATACTTCAGCTGGAAGGATCCCATCAGATAAGGCCTATAGATTATATGTTAATCAATTGCTAAAATTAGAGAAAAGTAAAATAGATATAAATAAAAAAAATAATATCAAAAAGGCATTGATTAGGGAATCAAAGGAGATGGATCAATTAATTCAAAACTCTGCAAAGATATTATCTGCAGTAACTTCCTATACAGCCTTAGCCATATCACCTCAATTAAAGGAAAGCAGACTAAAACATATACAATTAATACCTATTGACGAAAATGAAATACTTTTAGTGATAGTATCGGATTCGGATATGGTTAAAAACACTATATTTAAATTAGATAAAAATATTCCAGAAGATCATTTGAATATTATCTCTAATTATTTAAATAAAGAATTAAAGGGCCTAACTATTGATGAAATAGGTAAATCCATGAATAATAAAATATTTAAGGAAATGTATGATTTTAAAGAAATAATAGATAATATTATTCCAATAATTATAAAGTCCCTTGGGGATACTGAAGATGTGGAATTATATGCAGATGGTATAACAAAAATTTTTGACTTTCCTGAGTATAAGGATTTAGACAAGGCTAAATCTTTTATAGCGTTTATGGAAGATAAGGAATCCTTAATGGAAGTACTACTAGGTGAATCTTGGCATAATGGCATAGAAATCACCATAGGGGATGAAAATATTTACGATCCATTAAAAGAATGCAGTGTAATTACAACAACATATAGATTAGGAAATATGACCATAGGGAAAATTGGTATTATTGGCCCTACTAGAATGGATTATATTAATGTAATAAATATTATGAGGGCATTTTCCCTAAATTTAACAGAGATCATAGATTTATTTGTAGGAAAACCATAATAAGAGGTGATAATGTGAAAGAAAAAAAGAAAATTATGGAGGAGGAAATAATTGAGGATGCAGTAGAGGAGGAAGAGGAAGGAAAAAAGGAAGAAGATAAAGAAAAGGAAGAAGATAAAGAAATTAAAGAGTTAAATGACAGATTTTTAAGGCTACAGGCAGATTTTGTAAATTATAAAAACAGAGTAGAAAAAGAAAAAGAAAGTATATATGCTTATGCAAAGGAAGATTTATTTATAGAAATTCTACCTATACTAGACAATTTTGAAAGGGCTCTAGAAAATGATGAAGACCATAATGGCTTTTATGAAGGGGTAGAAATGATATATAATCAATTAAAAGAAATGTTAAAATCTAATGGATTAAGTGAGATAGAATGTTTGGGGAACTCTTTTGATCCTAATTTTCATCATGCAGTTTTTATGGAAGAACTGGAAGATGTAGAAGAGGGCATTGTTTTAGAAGTATTGCAAAAAGGCTATATACTAAAGGACAAAGTCTTAAGACCAAGTATGGTCAAAGTATCTAAATAAAATAATATATAAAGATTTAAGGGAGGAATTTAAATGGGAAAAATAATTGGAATTGACTTAGGAACTACTAATTCATGTGTGGCAGTAATGGAAGGTGGAGAACCGATAATTATTCCTAATAGGGAAGGAAATAGAACTACTCCATCAGTGGTAGCTTTTACTAAAGAGGGAGAAAGATTGGCTGGTGAAACTGCTAAAAGACAAGCTATAACTAATCCAGATAGAACTATCTCCTCTATTAAAAGAGAAATGGGCAAAAATTATAAAAAGAATATAGATGGAAAAGACTACACACCTCAAGATATTTCTGCAATGATATTACAAAAACTTAAAACAGATGCAGAGGCTTATTTAGGCGAAACTATAACAGATGCTGTTATTACAGTACCTGCCTATTTTACTGATGCTCAAAGGCAAGCTACTAAGGATGCGGGGAAAATTGCAGGACTAAATGTACTTCGTATAATCAATGAACCTACAGCAGCATCCCTAGCCTATGGTATGGATAAGGGCGAAGGTCAACATAAGATCATGGTATTTGACTTAGGCGGTGGAACTTTTGACGTATCTATATTAGAATTAGGAGATGGAGTATTTGAAGTTTTAGCCACTAGAGGGAATAATAATCTAGGTGGGGATGATTTTGATAAAGTATTAATGGATTATATAGCAGAACAGTTTAAGAAAGAAAATGGCGTAGATTTAAGAAAAGATCCTATGAGTTTACAAAGATTAAAAGAGGCAGCTGAAAAAGCTAAAAAAGAATTATCCTCTACAATGTCAACTAATATCAATCTACCTTTTATCACTGCTACAGCTTCAGGACCATTACATCTAAATGTGGATATTACAAGGGCAAAATTTGAAGAATTAACTAGTCATTTGGTAGAAAAAACTTTAGAACCTATTAGATTAGCTATAAAAGACGCAGGATTAAAACCAAATGATATTGAAAAGGTAATATTAGTAGGAGGTTCTACTAGAATACCAGCAGTACAAGAAGCTGTAAAAAAATTAGTAGGAAAAGAACCTCAAAAGGACATTAATCCTGATGAATGTGTAGCTATGGGTGCTGCAATTCAGGGTGGAGTATTAAGTGGAGAGGTAAAGGATTTATTATTATTAGATGTTACTCCATTATCCCTTGGTATAGAAACTTTAGGTGGGGTTACAACTAGATTAATTGAAAGAAATACCACTATACCTACTAAAAAATCCCAAACATTTACTACTGCAGCAGATGGGCAAACTTCAGTAGATATACATGTGCTACAAGGTGAAAGACAAATGGCCAATGACAATATGACTTTAGGTAGATTTCAATTAACAGGTATTGCACCAGCACCAAGGGGTATACCACAAATTGAAGTAAGCTTTGATATAGATGCTAATGGAATAGTTAATGTATCAGCTAAGGATTTAGGCACAGGAAAAGAACAAAAGATTACCATAACAGCTTCTAGCAATTTGACAGATGAAGAAATAGAAAGAAAAGTAAAAGAATCAGAACAATTTGCTGAAGAAGACAAGAAGAGAAAAGAAGAAATAGAAGTAAGAAATAATGGGGACTCTATGGTTTATCAAACTGAAAATCTTCTTAAAGATTTAAAAGGGAAAATCTCAGATGAGGATAAATCTAAAATAGAATCTAAAGTAGAAGAACTTAAAAAAGCCCTAGAAGGGGATAATACAGAAGAAATTAAAAGTAAAACTGAAGAATTAACTCAGGAATTCTATGCAGCATCTCAAAAATTGTATGAACAAGCTGGTGCAGAGGGATTTGATCCAAATGCTGGTTCTAATGCAGATTCTGATGATGATGTAGTAGATGCGGATTTTGAAGTAGTAGATGATGATGAATAAATTTAAAAATTCAAAGCTAAATCCCTTGGATTTAGCTTTGAATTTTGGTAAAATAGATTAGTATTTAATTTGAAAGTAGGTGTGTTTTTTGAGAGATTATTATGAAATACTTGGAGTGCCGAAGGATGCTACAGAAGATGAAATTAAGTCCTCCTATAGAAATTTAGCTAAAAAATATCATCCTGATTTAAATCCTGATAATAAGGAGGAAGCTAGTGAAAAGTTTAAAGAAGCTACAGAGGCCTATGAAATATTATCGGATTCAAATAAAAGGAAAAAGTATGATCTGTTTGGCCATGCAGGAGTAAATGGGCAAACTGGAGGATATAGCCAAGGCTTTGGTGGATTTGAAGATATTTTTGGGGATTTTATGGGCGACTTTTTTGGTGGCGGTTTTACTGATAGTAGAAGAAATGGACCTGTTAAAGGGGCAGATTTAAGATATGATTTAGATTTAAGCTTTGAAGAGGCTGTATTTGGTACTGAAAAGGAAATAGAAATAAGGAAACACGAAAGCTGTAGGACTTGTAATGGTACTGGTGTAGAGCCAGGAAGTAGTAAAGAAACCTGCCCAAAATGTAATGGTACTGGAGAAGTAAGATATGCACAACAAAGCATTCTAGGACAATTTGTAAGAGTTGGTACCTGTGATGAATGCAATGGTACTGGGGAAGTAATTATTAATAAGTGTAAGGTATGTCATGGTACAGGACATGAGTTAAAAAATAAAAAAATCAGAGTGAAAATTCCTGCTGGAGTAAATACTGGTTCTATTATATCAATTCGTGAAGAAGGCGAGGCTGGCCTTAGGGGTGGTTCATCTGGAGATTTATTTGTATTTATAAATGTAAGTGCTCATGATATATTTAAACGAAATGGCAATGATATATATTTTACTATACCCATTAGTTTTACAGAGGCAGCTTTAGGTGCTGAAATTGAAATTCCTACTTTGGAGGGAAATATGAAATATACTTTACCAGAAGGCACCCAAACTGGTACAGAATTTAGATTAAAAAGTAAGGGTATACCTAATGTAAAGGGAGTAGGAAGGGGAAGTTTATACTTTACAGTAGATGTACAAACACCTCAAAATTTAAATGAAAAGCAAAAAGAATTATTAAAAGAGTTTGCCAAAGAAAGTGGAGAATATCATAAGAGGGAAAAAAAAAGATTTTTTGATAAAATGAAAGATGCTTTTGGAAGCTAGAAGCAGCATTGCTGCTTTTTTATTTGGTAGGTTTATGAATAATAGGGTATAATATATATGATAAAACAAAAGGATGTGAGTCCATGACTTGGGTTGAAGTTCAAATTAAAACCAATGCTGAATTTGAGGAAATTGTAACAAATATTATGTATGATTTAGGTGTTACGGGGTTAGCAATAGAAGACCCGCGAGATATATTGGAATTTGAACAATCAAGGGAAGATTGGGATTTTATTGATCCTGATTTATTTAATTTAGAATTAGATAGCATGATAATAAAAGCCTATTTTCCAGAAGGAGAGGATTTACAGGACAAAATAGAATTGGTAAGGGAAAATATTGAAAAAAATCCTATAAAAAAATATGGCAAAAGCCTTGGTCAGGTAACTACTTTAGAAGTTTATGAAAAGGATTGGGCAGAGGCCTGGAAAAAATATTATAAGCCAATAAAAATAGGAGAAAATATAGTAATTAAGCCTACTTGGGAAAAATATAAAAAAGATAATGATGAAATAATTATAGAATTAGATCCGGGTATGGCCTTTGGTACGGGAACTCATGAAACCACCATATTATGTATTAAAGCCTTAGAAAAATATGTAAAGAAAAATAGTATCGTTTATGATATAGGCACTGGTTCTGGTATACTTAGTATTGCTGCTGCAAAATTAGGTGCTAAAAGGGTGGAAGCCATAGATTTAGATCAGGTATGTGTAAGAGTAGCTAATGAAAATATTAAAATTAATGAAGTAGATTCCATTGTAAAAGTAAAAAGAGGAAATCTACTAGATATAATAGACGGTAAAGCAAATATTATAGTATCTAATATAATAGCAGAGGTAATACTAGATATGGTAGATTCTATAGGAGATTATTTATATGATGAGGGAATTTTTATTGCCTCTGGAATAATAGAGGGAAAATCAAAAATGGTTGAAGAGGCCTTAAACCAAAATGGTTTTAAAATACTAGAAATCAATAAAATGAATGATTGGATTAGTATAATTAGCATTAAAGAATAGGTGTGGATATATTGCATAGATTTTTTGTAAATACAAATCAAATAGAAACTAATACAATTAAAATAATTGGAAAAGATGTAAAACATATTAAAGATGTATTAAGACTTAGAGAAGGGGATAATATAGAAATTGTATCCAATGGAGATATTTATATATCTGAAATACTAAGTTTTAATCCAGATTCTATAATTACAAATATTATAGAAAGCTTTCCAGGGAAAAATGAAGCAACAATAGATATAATCCTTTATCAAGGTATTCCAAAAGGGGATAAAATGGATTACATCATTCAAAAAACTATAGAAATAGGGGTAAAAGAGATTTACCCTATTATTATGAATAGAACAGTAGTAAAATTTAAGGATAAAAAGAAGGAAGCCAATAAATTAAATAGATGGCAAAGTATTAGTGAAGAAGCTGCAAAACAAAGTAAGAGAGACATTTTACCTAAAATAAATGATATAATGGATTTTAAACAAATGATTGGACTTTTAAAAGGGGAAAATAATATAATAGTCCCTTATGAAGGAGAAAGTGTTTTAAATTTAAAAGAGGTTTTAAATGAAAAGAAAGATAAAAAAGTTCATATAATCATAGGCCCTGAGGGAGGCTTTGAAGAAGAAGAGATAAAACCCCTAAGGGAAATAGGTGGACAAATTGTAACTTTAGGCCCAAGAATTTTAAGAACAGAAACAGCAGGACTAGTAGTATCTTCTATTGTACTATATGAATTTGGCGGTTTGGAGATGATAAAATGAGAAAGGTAGCTTTTCATACTTTAGGTTGTAAAGTGAATCAATATGAAACAGAGGCTATGGAAGAACTATTTGAAAACAGGGAATATGAAATAGTTAAAGACGATGAGATAGCAGATATATATATAATAAATACTTGCACTGTAACAAATTTTGGGGATAGAAAATCTAGACAGTTTATTAGAAGGGCAAAAAGACTAAATCCAAATTCTACAATTGCAGTAGTAGGCTGTTATTCTCAAATTTCTCCAGATGAAGTGGAAAAGATAGAAGGGGTAGATATAATAATCGGAACTACTCAAAGGGAAAAAATAGTGGATTTATGTGAAAAATCTATATTTGAAGGTGAAAAAATTAATATTGTAGAAGATATTAGTAGACATAAGGACTTTGACAATTTAAATATCGTGGATATTAAGGAAAAAACCAGGGCCAATATAAAAATTCAAGATGGTTGTAATCAATTTTGTTCTTATTGTATAATTCCCTACGCTAGAGGCCCAGTTAGAAGTAGAGAATTATCCAATACAATAGAACAATGTATAAGACTAAGAGATACTGGGTTTAAAGAAATAGTTTTAACAGGTATTCATATAGCTTCTTATGGAAAAGATTTAGGAGATTTAGGTTTAATAGATGTAATAGAGGAAATTAGTAAAATTCAGGGAATAGAAAGAATTAGATTATCTTCCATAGAGCCTACATTGATAGATGAAAACTTTATGAAAAGAGCTATTGAAACGGGAAAACTATGTGATCATTTTCACTTATCTCTTCAATCTGGTTCAGATACAGTTCTTAAAAGAATGAATAGAAAATATTCTACTAGGGAATATAAAGATATAGTAAATACCATTAGAAAATATATGCCAAATGCAGGAATTACCACGGATATAATAGTAGGTTTTCCTGGAGAAACAGATATGGAGTTTGAAGAAACTTGTAATTTTGTAAAAGAAATTGGATTTTCTAAAATCCATGTATTTAAATACTCAAAAAGGCAGGGTACAGTAGCTAGTAGATTTGAAAATCAAATTCATGGTAGTATAAAACAAAGCCGTTCTGAAAGATTGATTTCTTTGGGACAGGAATTAAGTGATAATTTCAATGAAAAATTTTTAGGGAAAGAACTTAAGGTATTATTTGAAGAGGGAAACAAAGAAAATCTAGATTTTATGGAAGGCTATACTACTAATTATATTAGGGTTAAGGCTAGAGGGGATAAAAAAATTCAGGGGCAAATCTTAAATACTAAATTACTAAAAAAAGAAAAAGAATATTTATTGGGAAAAATAGAGGAATTTTAATA
The DNA here is from genome assembly GCA_036720245.1 of Tissierellia bacterium. Taxonomy (GTDB): domain Bacteria; phylum Bacillota; class Clostridia; order Tissierellales; family Tepidimicrobiaceae; genus JAAZMA01. The sequence goes on from DAIMNI010000071.1 coordinate 7,738, forward strand.
TTTATATAGAATATATTATATATAGGGAAATTGGGAGGTGAAAAAATGACAGATTGTATATTTTGCAAAATTGCACAAGGTGAAATACCATCAGATATTGTTTATGAGGATGATAAGATTATAGCATTTAAAGACTTAAACCCTCAATCTCCTATGCATATTTTGGTAATACCTAAAAAACATATAGAATCTACAAATTATATAGATGAAGAAAATTCTTATATAATAGGACATATATTTGTAGTAATAAACAAATTAGTAAAGGAATTTGGGGTAGACGAGGAAGGCTATAGAATTGTAAGCAATTGTGGAGAAAATGGTGGACAGACAGTACCCCATATTCACTTTCATCTATTAGCAGGTCGTCAACTTTTATGGCCACCAGGCTAAATTGTAGTTGATAAAAATCTCTTTATAATGTATAATCTATTAGTGTCCAGTTCCACTTACCATAGATAGTATGCTAGCTCTTGTATTGAAAGAGGGGAGGGAGAATAATGTCGGAAATAAAAGTTAGAGATAATGAATCTCTTGATGATGCACTTAAAAGATTTAAAAGACAATGTGCACGTTCAGGTGTTCTTTATGAATATAGAAAGAGAGAACATTATGAAAAACCAAGCGTAAAAAAGAAAAAGAAATCTGAGGCAGCTAGAAGAAAGAAAAATAGGTATTAAAAAAAGAAGGTGTAAATATGTCCCTTAAAGAGAAACTTATGGAGGATTTGAAAACTTCTATGAAAAGCAAAGATTCCATTAGAAAAAATACTATTACTATGGTTAGAGCAGCTATAAAGCAAAAAGAAGTCGATGAAAGAATCG
>DAIMNI010000071.1:8568-10172 GCA_036720245.1 Tissierellia bacterium
AGATGAAGATATAGTAGAAATAATTTCAAAGCAATTTAAAGAAAAGAAAAATGTAATCGAAGACTTTAAAAAAGGAGAACGACAAGATTTAGTGGAATTAACTGAAAAAGAAATGGAAATCTTATTAGAATATTTACCTAAGCAATTAACTGAAGTAGAAATTGAAAAAATAGTTAGAGAAACTATAGAAGAAGTGGAAGCTAAATCTATGAAGGATATAGGAATTATAATGAAATCTGTAATGCCTAAGGTTAAGGGCAGAGCAGATGGAAATTCTGTTAATAAAATAGCAAGAAAAATATTGGGATAAACCTGGGGCGACCCAGGTTTTTATTATGGGAAAATATTTATTGTATTTAAACCATTTTATCAATATAATAGATGTAGGGAGGTGAAATTATTGAAAAGAGCTGGAACTCTTATATTAGTGTTAATTATTCTTTTATTTAGTGTAGGTGTATTTGCAGAGGAAAAAGGGGATGTATATGTAATCCCTATAAAAGGTGAAATCAATAAGGCTAGTTATAATTATTTAAATTCTACTTTAAAGGAGACCGTAAAGAAATCTCCAACAGCAATTATATTTGAAATTGACACCTATGGTGGCCTTATTGATGAAGCAGAAAAGATAAAAAATCTAATAATTGATTTAAAAGTCCCTACTATATCCTTTGTCAATACAAAGGCTGAATCGGCAGGGGTATTAATTACTATTTCATCTGAGAAAGTAGTTATGGCTAAATCATCTACTATTGGTTCAGCAGAAACCATACCCAATACAGAAAAGATACTGTCCATGTGGAAAAGTTTACTAAGAGATGTGGCACAATATAGGGGAAGAGATGCCAAAATAATTGAAGGCATGGCAGACAAAAATATTTATGGAAAACTTATAAATTTAACAGGTAATGAAGCCCTAGAGGAGGGGGTTTGTGATTTAATATCTAATGATTATAGAGAGATGCTTGAATATTTTAATATACCCTATAATAATGTGGTAAAATTAGAGGAAAACTTAGAATTAAAATTGGCAAGGACTCTCGCAAATCCTTATATGGGTACTTTATTATTGACTATAGGGTTTATAGGTATGGTTATTGAAATATTTACTCCAGGTTTTGGAGTTGGAGGCACAATTAGTATAATAGCTTTTGGGCTTTTCTTTGGGGGAAATATAATTGCAGGACATTCCCAGTGGACTTCCCTTATAGTATTTGTTACAGGCTTGATATTATTAGTAATTGAGGCTATAATACCAGGTTTTGGCCTACCTGGTATATCTGGTATAATATTAGTATTAGCGGGGACAGTTTTAGCAATGGGTACAGTTACTTCTGCACTTTTATCTTTAAGTATAGCCATTATCATTACGGCCATAATAACTATAGTATTAATAAAATTTGGACATAAAAATCAGAAATTAGCTAGTATTATTCTAAATACTTCCCAAAAAGATAATGAGGGATACCTTAGCGCTACTACTCAAGAGGAATATTTAGATAAAAAAGGTATTAGTATATCGGAACTTCGCCCTTCAGGGGTTATTGAAATAGATGGAAGGAGAGTAGATGCTCTATCTGAAGGAGTATTTATTCCAAAAGGAT
>DAIMNI010000072.1:0-10060 GCA_036720245.1 Tissierellia bacterium
ATTATGGAAGATGAGAATGAAACTGTAGAAGAACCCTATGATAAAGCACCATTCATGATTGATTTGGCCATTATTAATGACTTTGGATTTTAAAAAAGATAAGCAGGTGAAACTATGGAAAGAATGAATTGATCTGCTCCTTAGGCCTGTAGATATGGAACCTACACAATTAGAATACAAGGGGGCAAACAAAGGATGTAATTATAGATAGCGTTGAAGCAATTATTGGAATTCTAGGATATATAGGTTTTGACAAAAAATTATTGGGATAGGTGAATATATGAATGAATAATAGAAACATCGAATTTTTATTAGAAATGACAAAATCATATTTGGATGGGAAGATAGATAAAATAACCTATGAATTAGATTTTCCCTATGAAGTGGAAACAAGGTATAAAAGGCTATTAAAAGAAGATAGGGAACTTGCAGAGCTTATTTATGATTGTTTAGTTGAGGATGGGGCTTATTTGTATGATGATTTATCAGAAGAAGAATTTAAAGAAAAAATTGCTAAAGAGTATGATTATATAAATGGAGTTTATTTGGGAGATGTAGATTTAATTTAACTTCGTATATAGAAATGGAAATATATACCCTGAGAACCTAACATTTTGCTCTGTACTTATAGGAAATATTTAGATTAATATATCCTTATAAATCCATAAGAGTTAAGTTGTAACATAGTATAGGGGGTATTTTATATGGAAGAAATTATTGTAAACAAACTTAAAGAAATAGAAACAAAGGAAAATATTAAAATATTATTTGCAGTAGAATCAGGAAGTAGAGCATGGGGTTTCCCTTCAAAAGATAGTGACTATGATGTAAGATTTGTATATATTCACCCTATAGAATGGTATCTATCCATTAAAGAAAAAAGAGATGTATTAGAATATCCTATAAATAATTTATTAGATATAAGTGGTTGGGATATAAGAAAATCACTGAAACTATTTAGAAAAATGAATCCAACCTTATTAGAATGGATTAATTCTCCAATACTATATTTAAAACATTCTTCACTTCTAGAACAATTAAGGGAACTACAGGTGGAATATTATTCCCCCAAATCTTGCATATATCATTATCTTTATATGGCAAAAAGTAATTATAGGGAATATTTACAAGGGGAAAATGTTAGAATTAAGAAATATTTCTATGTACTTAGACCAATATTAGCATGTAAATGGATAGAAAATAATAATACTATGCCACCTATGGAATTTGAAAAGTTGTTAGAATCCCAAGTTAATGATAGAGAGTTATATAGTGAAATTAGCATTTTATTAAAGAGGAAAAGGCTTGGAGATGAATTAGATATAGAACCTAGAATAGATGTTATTAATGGATTTTTGGATGATAAAATTTTATATTATGAGAATTATGTAGAGAAGATAAATAACGGAAAGGATATAGATATAGAAATACTAGATGCTGTCTTTTTAGAAGCCCTGCAAAATACCCATCTCAAAACACAATAAATCTAAATGGCCTCTACGCCTATAAATAGATTAAAGATATGTATGTAAAGCAATTTAAAAAAGAACCGAATTCTGGTAGTTAAGGAGAGACAGTCAGTCTATTTAACAAAGAATGATTATGGTTCCATAGCTGTATTAGGATTTTAAAAAAGATAAGTTCGATCTAATCCAATTTCCACTGAACAAAAATACTTTTCCTTACATGATGCATCTTGATCAGAACTAACAAGATAATTATAATATAAATTAGAATAGAAGGGAATTTGCTTTACAACAGATGAGGAGGGGATAAGATATGGAATGTAAAACAAAAACTGTAAAACAAATAAGTGATGCTAGAAAAGAAATTGCACTCAAGCTAGAAGAAACATTAGGCAGAGGGGGAAGTTTTAAACTATATCCTAAAAAACTGGACAGAAACTTTATAGATGTAATTGTTAAGGATGCAGAAATCCTAACTATAGCAAATGAAAACTTTAAACAATTATATAATAAAGTGGATTTCGAAATGGCTTATGAGTCTAAGGGAAACAAATACAAGGATAGATTTAAAAGAGCATATGATACTTGCCATGCAGCTATAAAGTCTAATGGCAATATTAGTTTAAATACCACAGTAATAGGAGTAATAGGGCCATTATCTGATCCAGAAAGATTTAGCAACGGATATAATGTTCATACTGAATTAACTTTTTCTATTAAAGAACTTCAAGATGAGAATCCGGAATATTTTGGTAGCCTTAATGATTATAAGGATGAACATATATCTATTAATGATTTGGCTGAATTAATGTTTAATATACAGGGTAGTGATGTGAATGCTGAAGATGATGGAGAACTAGACAAGATAGATACAGCATCTGACGATATGGAACAATTAACCTATTCAAGAAATAGGATTCTATTTGGTCCTCCAGGGGTAGGGAAAAGTTATAGCATAAATACTAAGCTAAATTTAATTAATGTAAAGGAGGAAAATATCACAAGAATAACCTTTCATCCAGAATATTCATATTACGAATTTGTAGGTCAATATAAACCAGTAGTTGCATATGAAAAGATAGTAGGTGAAATTAGATATCCAAGTAGTTCTATGACAACTAATGAAAAGGCCTTTGTTTACTATGACTTTGTACCTGGTCCATTTACAAAAGCAATAATAAATGCATTAAAATTAGGAGAAGTAGATAATCAAAAAGTTCCAGAAAATGCTTTATTAATAATCGAAGAAATTAATAGAGGTAATAGTACAGCTATTTTTGGAGATGTTTTTCAGTTACTAGATAGAATAAATAATGTAAATGGTCAATACTATGGTGAATCAGAATATTCAATAGATATATCTACTGAAATGAAGGAACACATTAAAAAAGAATTAGATTGGGAAGAGGAAGACTGGAATAGGAGGTTCAAAAGAGGATTTGTAATCCCTAGTAATTTATATATTTATTCTACTATGAATACATCAGACCAATCTTTATATCCTATGGATTCGGCTTTTAAAAGAAGGTGGGACATGGAGTATATTTATATAAATTATAATGAGGATAAACTATCTGATTTATACTTACCAGAACCATATAAAGATATTAAATGGCTAGATTTTATTAAATCTATCAATAGGGAAATAGTAAACTATACTGGCGTAGATGATAAACAAATAGGTCAATGGTTTGTTGGAAATAGTTTATCAAAATCTGAATTTTTGGGAAAGGTAATATCTTATTTATGGTTTGATATTTTTAGATATGATCCCCAAATCATATTCAAGGAAGAAATAAAAACATTTGATGATATAAGAAGTCTATATGGTAAAGGTATATTCAATAATGAATTCATAAATAGTATAAAAATAGCTGAAGACAATATAAATGATGGTGGAGAAGGCTATGAAAGGGACTGATGAGGAAAATAGAATCGGATTTAAAATAAGAAACAGCAAATTAGAATTAATATTGCCCTCATTTATTAAAGATAAAAACTTGGATAAAGAGGAGGAAACCAAGGAAAAGATAAAATATTTTAAACTTTTAAGAAAGTATAAGAATAGCACTAAAGAACTTAAGGAGGAACACCTGCAAAATATAGGGGGTAACCAAAAAGAGGAATATATGTACTCTCTATTTGAGGCTTATTATTTATTATTAATGGATTATATAAAGATGGGACCTTTTCTATTTACTGAAATAAAGACAAATCAAAATATAAAGGGAAGGCTAAATTGGAACAAAACTATTAATAAAAGCAAACTTTTAATATCAGAAAACAATTTCTTATATAGTAATCCTCTATTTACCAATAAAAACATACAGTATAATCATCCGCTAACAATAATATATGGAATACATTTGTTAGAAATAGAAAAAGCAACGGGATTAAATATAAATATACATGGACAATATAGAAACATCATTGAAAAAAATAGGAAAACTATAAATATCGGGAGAATATTGACTAGTTTTAGAGCTAATATGTATAGCGATAGGGAAAGAAAAGTAATTAAATTACTATATATTATTAATGATAACAATAAAAAATTAGATAGAATATCCACAAATGCTAGTCTATACTATTTAGAAAACTTGAACAATATATGGGAGTTTATGCTAAAAAGTATTCTTGATGATCAATACTACGAATTTAATAAGTATTTTCCAAATGGGCATTATAATCTGAATATAGAAGGAAAAAGTTATAAAAAAATTGGATTAAGAATTATACCAGATATAATTAAAGAATATAACAATAAATTATATATAATAGATGCAAAAAACTATTTACCCCATATAAATGGAAATACCCCAGGAAGTGTAGATATTAATAAACAGATATTATATAGGTATTTTTTAAGTAGGGAATTTAATAATAAAAATAAATATGAATTACAAGATATAAAAAACATATTCCTATTACCAAATGATTTACAGGGGGAAATCATAAAGAAAATCGGGACACATAAAATTACCAATATGAAAGGTGCAATAGGGGATATATTTCTATATCAGATAGATTTTAACCATACAGTTGATGCATATATAAAAAATGATAAAAAAATAAAAGAAAAAATATTGAATACAATTGAAAATGACCAATACAGTCCACCTTCTAATCCTTCAATCCCTACGAGATAATACCCTTAATATCTAAAAATGTAATACATAATAGTGAATCATGGGGGACAGGAATACAGAGAATAATAGATAGCTACATAGAAGCAGGAACCCCAGAGCCTATATTTGAAATATTCTTCATTAATTTTGAAGCATAACTATTGTCGTTTCCATTTGTATATATTAATATGCATACGAATGGAAACGACAAACAGAAAAGTAAGATTATAGGGAGGTAGAAGTCCGCAGCCTACGGCTGGAATAACGAACAAAAGTCTTGAAACCCTTGAAAACAGGGTAACCAAGACTTTTATGCTTTTAGAAGTACCAAATTTGGAAAAGAACTAGGAATCCATCTTAAAAAGATCAGACTACATAATTTATTTTTTTCTTTATGTGAAAAAAATTGGACTTCCAAATTGTATATATAGTGAAGGGGGTTTATAAGATGAAGAACATTTAAAAGCATGGCTTATTAGGGTTGCAATAAATAAATGCAAGAACTACCTAAAAAGCAGCTGGTTTAAAAAGAAAGTACCAATATTAGAGGATATACCCTATTTACCACCTGAACAAAATGAAATTTTAACAAAAGTACTTTCTTTAGATATAAAATATAGAATGCCTATTCATCTTTACTATTATGAAGGCTATTCTATTAAAGAAATAGCAGAAATTATGGAAGTTCCAGTTGGTACAATAGGGACTAGATTATCCCGTGGGAGAAAATTATTAGAAAAGATGATTGGAGGGATTGATAAAAACGCCTATGAATCCATAGGTTTTGCTACTACATTGGAAGAAATTGAACAGTACATTATTAATATGATAAAATAGCTAATTTGCATTTAACTAAAAGTAAGAATATAATATTTATATCCCCATATGGGGATATAAATATTATGGGGGAAGGTATTATATGAGTGATGGGTTAAGAAGTTTCAATAAATTTGACAAAAAAAGAATTGCAACAATAATGGCTTTAGCCCTACCGGCAATGATTGAAAATATCCTACAGGTTCTCATTGGAACTGTAGATACTTATTTTATTGGCAAGATTGGTACAGAAGCCATAGCTGGTGTGGGGATCACCAATTTAATTATGAATATTTATATTGCATTTTTTCTTGCATTAGGGGTAGGTGCTACTACCATTGTATCGAGAAATATAGGTTCTAATAATATTGAAAATGCTAATAATGCAGTAAAACAATCTATTATAATGGCTTTAGGTATAGGTGTAGTTTTTGGAATAATAAACCTTATTTTTTCTAAAAATATACTACTTTTTTTAGGGGCAGAAGAAAAAGTACTTCAATATGCCTTACCATATTTTATCTCTGTAGCAGTTCCATCTGTTTTCTTATGTCTTATGATGATTTTATCTAGTAGCTTGAGGGGAGCTGGAGATACTAAAACACCTATGAAAATAGCAATTGTGTCAAATATTATTAATATAGTTCTGGATTATATATTAATATTTGGTATATTTAACTTCAATGGGCTTGGTATTTTAGGGGCAGGTATAGCTACTACTATTTCTAGAATAGTGGGTGTTATTCTTTTATTAATAAAGATTAATAGTAATGAAACAAAAATACATATTGATGTGTTTGGTAAATGGAGTATTGATAAGGATATTTTGAAATCCATTACTAAAATTGGACTGCCTGCTGGAGTTGAAAAATTAATCATGAGGTTCGGGCAACTTGTATATGGCGGATTGATTATAAAACTTGGTACTAAGGCATATGCAGCTCATAATATTGCAGGAACTATAGAATCATTTTCTTATTTACCGGGAATGGGCTTTGGGGTAGCAGCAGCTACCTTAGTTGGACAAAGTCTTGGTGCAAAAAAGGCTGATGAAGCCCAAAAATACGGATTGATGTCCTACTTTTTATCAACAGGATTTATGGTAATAGTAGCTGCTGCTTTCTATATATTTGCTCCATTTCTAGCAGGATTATTTAGTGAAGACTTAGAAGTAATTGCCCTAGTTGTTAAAGTATTGAGAATCATAGCCCTATTTCAGCCATTTTTATGCATAACGCTTGTAATTACATCGGCACTTCAAGGGGCAGGAGATACAAAGTTTCCTATGTATTCAACATTTATTGGAATATGGGGAGTACGGGTACTAGGAACATATATACTAGGAATAAAATTGAACTTGGGGCTAGTTGGCGTATGGTTATCATATGCTCTAGATGTAACAGTTCGGGGAATTATTTTAATGATTCGATTTATGAAAGGTAAGTGGAAGGAAATTGAAATTGGGTAATATAATTTTATCAAGTAATCATTGGATATTTATATTATTATCGAATAACTATATAAAGGAGATATTATGTGTACAGCTATAAAAATGAATTATAAAGATGGTTGCATTATGGGAAGGACAATGGATTATGAAGTTCCTTTAGATTATAATGTAATATATTTACCAAAAAACTATAATTTTTGTAATGATTTAATGGATAAGCCATTGTATTCAAAATATAAAGTATTGGGGATATGTTTTGAAAATCGAGATCCACTAAAGGATGGTATAAACGAACATGGATTAATGGGGGTTACCAATGTTTTTTCGGGGTTCAATCTTTATGATAATCAAGTGAAACCAGAAAAGTTTAATATTTCTAGTTTAGATTATTTTACCTATGCACTCTCAAACTATAAATCTATAAAGGAATTAATTGAAGACTTGCCAAATATTCACATATCTACTAAAGATCATAGGGAAGAGGGTGTAATATCACCAGATTTTCATTTTATGTTTGCCGATAATACTAAAAGATGTATTGTCATTGAACCTAGAAAAGGGGAATTGATATATTATGAAAATCCATATGATGTGATGACAAATTCACCTGGATTTAAATCTCATATTAGAAGACTAAATCAATTTTTAGATTTAGATAAGCTTGAAGATTTCAATTCTGCTAAAAATTTGCCAGGAGGATATGATCCTATTTCTAGATTTATTAAAGCCTTTTATTTAAATAAAACGAATATTAGACCCAGAAACTTTAAAGAAGCACTTTCATATTCTTATAATATACTGGCTGCAATGACTATGCCAAATGGATTTGTTAGAAACCAAAAGTATAATCACACTACTTATACTAGATATATTTGTGCTTATGATTCAAAAAGCAAACTACTAACTGTAAAATCTGATACTAATCCAAGGGTTTATCAATTAGGATTTGAAGACATAGAGGACGAGGATAAGAGACAAGCATTTTTCTTAGATAAGGATTTTATAGTAGAAAAGTTAAAATAAATTATAAATATAATAAATGGGATGGATAAATATGCAACAAGAGAATATTAAGATTAAATTTGCCCCACCTGAAAACAAAGATAGAATACTATCTTACATAAAGAAACATAAAAGACAATTTATAATTACAGCTGTTTCAGGAATATTCTTCAATTCTGCCATTGTACTGGGGCCAATTTTTCAAGGCAAATTATTAGATGCTGCAATAAGTGCAAATAATATAAACTATATTTTAAAAGCAGCATTAGAATTTATTGGGGTTACTGTGGCTTTTCAGATTGCTAGATTCTTTAAACGATATTATGTAAGGGACATGGCTAATCGTATAAGCGGAGATATGCGTATTGGAATAATGGAATCCATACTTAATACAGATTTAAATATATTGGAAAAAGAAAAGACAGGAGATATGATGTCTACCACTATAGGGGATGTAGATATAGTGGTAGAAGCAGTGAGAAAGACCATTACTGAGTTGTGGGATACTTGGGTTCTTATGGCTGCTTATTGGATAGCCCTTATGTATTACGATATTAGGATAACCTTAATAGCATCCATACCTATTCCATTAGTCATCCTATTGACTCAATTAATGAAAAAAACTGTTCATTCAAAATCTAAAATGGCAAGAACTGCTACTTCAAAATCCACTATTCAAATTAGAAAGATGATTTCAGAAGTGAATATACTTCGTTTATATGGAAGAGAAGGGTCAGAAATAGAAAGACTAGAAGAAAAATTATCTGAACAAGCTAATAAAAATGTTATAGTTACTGTATTAAAAAATGGATTAGCACCTATATATTCTGCACTAGCCAGTATTGGAATTATTGTGGTTATTTATCTAGGAGGTAATAAGGTCATTGGTGGCAGTTGGACTATTGGTACCTTTACAGCCTATATAGCTATGTTTACTGCTTTAGCAGTTAGGACTACAACTGCTGCAAAAGTTTTTAATATTCAACAAGGGGCCAAGGCATCTTGGGATAGGGTTTTAGAGCTGATGAATAATGAAAATCAAGTATTCACCCATAAAGTGGATAGCCTTAAACCAAAGAAAATCTCTGTAGAAAACCTTTCCTTTAAATATCCAACTAGTGATGAATACGCTATTAAAGATATTTCCTTTAATATTTCATCTGGAAATATAGTTGGTATAACTGGTTCTGTAGGTTCGGGGAAATCTGCCTTAGCTCTTGCATTAACAGGATTTTATGATTATGAAGGGAAAATTCTTTTGGACAATGTAGATTTAAATCAGATGGAATATGAACAAAAAATAGCAAATATCACATATATGGGACATGATTCTTTTCTATTTTCTAATAGCTTAAAAAATAATATTACTTGGGAATATAATGATACTGAAAAACTGAATAAAGTATTGAATATTTCTTCTTTAGAAAGGGATATAAAAGGCTTTGAAAAAGGTATAGACACAGAAGTTGGAGAAAAGGGTACAAAGGTCTCTGGTGGTCAAAAACAAAGAATAGCCTTGGGAAGAGCATTATATAAAGATGCCAATATTGTAATACTGGATGATCCTTTTTCTGCTGTAGATATAAATACGGAAGCTAAGATTATTAAGAATTTAAGGGGAAATGTAGGGGACAGAATTATTTTCATCTTCTCCCATAGGCTGGATGCCTTTAAATATATGGACACAATATTAGTTTTAGATAAAGGTCAAATTGTTGAAAGAGGAACACATAATGAATTAATAAATAAAGAGGGCATATATAATAAGATTATAGATTCACAAAAATTTTTAGGAGATGGATACATTGAAAAATAAAATAGTATCTAATGCGGTTAAAACAACTTGCAAAAACAAATTAATATATATTATCTTTTTATTTATTGCCATTATAGCTGGTATACTAATGCAATTAGTTCCTCCACAAATATTGAGAAGCATTATAGATAATAATATTTCAAAAGGTATATATGAAGGTATATTGGAATTATCCATTTATTATCTAATGGCCATAGTACTAAGTGGTGCCTCTGATTTCCTTAGAGAATATATGATGGCAATCCTTGGACAAGATATATTGTTAAACATAAGGCTCAATATGGCAAAAAAATTATCCAGATTGCCCATATCATATTTTTCTAATAATGCTGTTGGGGAAATAATGAGTCAATTTACCTCAGATGTAGATGCTGTAGGAACT
>DAIMNI010000010.1:0-49617 GCA_036720245.1 Tissierellia bacterium
AACGCTTTGTTTCTTTTTGTTTCTTCTCAAAGTACTTCACACTGTTTAGTTGTCTAGGTTCTTTTGTCTCCCGTTCGGGATGACTTTTATAATATAACATAATTTTAATTCTTTGTCAAGAAACTTTTTAAAGTTTTTTTAATTTCTTTCTTTGGGTTTTTAATCCCTTGTTTCTCGACAGCTATTTTAATATATCAGGTTTTTTTATCATTGTCAACATTTTTTTAAAATAATTTTTCATTTTCAATTCCTATATATCTTTGATAAAATAAATATATCTTTATATAATTTAGAAAGGAAGGAATCAACTATGGATTTTAGGCAATTAGAAACTTTTATAGAAGTAGCTAACTCTAAAAGTTTTTCCCGTGCTGCAGAAAAACTATATATTACACAGCCTACTGTAACTAATCATATTCAAAATTTAGAAAAAGAATTGGGAACTCTTTTAATTAATCGATCCGGTAAAAACATTTCACTAACCGATACAGGGGATTTATTCTATAAATATGCAATTAATATATTGAATTATTGTGAAATGGCAAAATTTGATTTAGCAACACATAAAGGCCGTATACAAGGACATATAAATGTCTTTTCATCTTCAGTTCCACGAAAATACATTTTACCTCGAATTATTGGGGGTTTTACAAAAAATTATCCTGATGTCTCATTTTCATTGTTAGATAAGGATTCAAAAGGTGTAATTAATTCAATATTAGATGCTGATACAGATTTTGGTATTGTAGGGGCTAAGTATCCTCATAATAGTCTAAGCTATATAGAACTAATGGAAGACCAGCTAGTTTTAATTGTTCCTAATAATAAATTATTTGCTAAAGCTAATTATTCTAATTTAAAATTAAGAGAAATCCTAAATGAAAAGTTTATTTTTAGAGAAAAAGGCTCTGGAACAAGGAATTTAGTAGAAAATGGCCTAATAGAAAAAAATATAAACATTAAAGAATTATCTATATTTGCCTATATTGAAGATACTGAAACCATTAAAGAACTAGTAAGCCTTGGGTTGGGCATTAGTTTTATTTCCAAAAAAGCAGTAAAATCTGATATTGAATTAGGAAAATACAAGGCCTACTATGTAGATGAATTGAATCTTAATAGGAAATTTTATTTTGTATACCATAATAAAAGGCAATTATCTCCCTTAAATGAAACCTTTAAAAATTTTGTTTTAGACTATATAAAAAAACCTTCTATATGAAATATGAATGTCTTGTCTTTGGAGAAGTGCGATTAAAAAAAGCCAAAGAGCAATCTATACTTTGGTTTTTTTAATTTTTTTATATAGCCTAGGATTAATTATCAGAATATATGTAAAAATTTATCTATAATTTCTTTATATTATTCTTAAATGCAAATATTGCTGCTTGAATCCTATCATTTACTTCAATTTTTTTAAATATACTGGATACATGATTTTTTACAGTTTTTTCACTTATATAAAGCCTGTCCGCTATATCTTTATTACTTAAACCCTCTGCAATTAATGTCAATACTTCATATTCCCTTTTAGTTAATGCTGCTATCTTCCTTATATCACCATTGCCCTCATCTCTTTCTTCATTTTCTATTAGCAAAGAGGCAATACTAGGTTGTATATATGTTTTGCCAGATTTCACATCTCTTATAGCCTTTACTAATCCTTCTGCATCAGAATCTTTTAATACATAGCCATCTGCACCAACTTTCATAGTTTCTAAAAGATATTCCCTATCATTGTGAATTGTAAGCATTATTATTCTAGAGGTCGTACCTAAATCTTTTAATCTTCTCAATACATCTATCCCACTCATCTTAGGCATATTAATATCTAATAAAATAACATCTGGATTATATTTCATGGCCAATTCAACAGCTTCTTCCCCATCGCCTGTTTGGGCAATTACATTTATATCTTCTTCTAGCTCTATAATTTGTTTTATCCCTTCCCTTATTAGCTCATGATCATCTACTAACATTGTAGTTATGTTTCTGTTCCTCATTAGTTTACTCCTCCTCTATTATTGGTAAAAATATAATCAATTTAGTTCCTGAACCAGGTAAAGATTTTATATGAAATGTACCTCCTAATAATTCTACTCTCTCTCGTATATTTATTAAGCCAAAGCCACTATTTATATTACTTCCAGTACTATTTATTTCTTTTACATCAAAGCCTAATCCATCATCAATAATAGAAATATTTAATCTATCTAATAAAAACTCAATAGAAATCGTTGCATTATTTGCTTTGGAGTGTTTGAAAATATTATTTAAACCTTCTTGGATTACTCTAAATACGGCAATTTCAATTGCTGATTCCAATTCATATATATTTCCTAATATTTTTAATTCTACATTTATAGAAGAGTCATTATTAAAATTGCATATATATCTTTCTAAAGTTGGTATTAGCCCTAAATTGTCTAAGGACATAGGCCTTAAATCGTATATGGTTTTCCTTATATCCTCTAAAGCATATTTAGCTATTCCTTTTAAATTTTTCAATTCTCCTTTAGATCTTTCCTTATCTATTTCCATTAATTTCTCGCATAATTCTGCCTTTACCACTATATTGGCCATAGATTGGGCTGGTCCATCATGCATATCCCTGGCTAATCTTTGTCTTTCCTCTTCTTGTGCTTCTATTACCTTTATTCCTAATAATTGTTTCTTATTTAAATCATCCATTGTAAATATTATATCGTCTAAATTACCTTTTAAATACTCACTAGCAATTTTTACGGACTTCCCTACATTTTTAGCTCTTTCATATACCTCTAATATAGATTTTAAACTAAGCTCTTTTTCAGTTCTTCTTTCCCTAAGGATTTTCTCCTCTTCTTGTTTTATCAAAAGTTGTACCCTTAATTCATTTGCCCTATCATAGGCATCCTTAATATCTTCCTCTCCATAGGTATTAAAATTTTTACTTACATTAGCTAAATGGGCTCGACCTCTTTTTTCATCAATAATTAATGTATCTACTTCTTCTATTACAGTCTCCACTTTCAATTTTATTTCATTTAATTCTTCTTCAACTTTTATACATTCTTGGCGGGCATGTTCAGTTATTTCTATAATTTCATCCTTACTATGCTCTATGGAATTAATTGTATTTTCTAATATTTCATTTACCTTTACTATTTTGTTATTCTTGTTTGCCGCTATTTCCTCCATAATCCACACCTTACTTTAATTTATTTCTAATGTATTAATTTCTTCAATTTCCCTATCGGTTAAAACCTTTTCTAGATCTAAAAGAATTAAAAGTCTACTTTCGTCGATTTTCCCCACACCTACAATATATCTTCTATCTATATCGGAAATTATATCTGGTGTAGGATCTATTTGGTCTTCCTCTAGTCTTAGAGTTTGACTAGCTTCGTCTACAATAAATCCTATTTCTTTCCCCTTTAGACTTATCACAATAATTCTAGTATCTCCAGTAGTTTCTTTAGAAGCTAATTTAAATCTTTTGTTTAAATTAATTATAGGTATTACATTCCCCCTATAATTAATTACTCCTTCCATAAAATCAGGACTATTTGGAATTTGTGTAGATTCCTCATAAGGTATTATTTCCTTCACATTCATAATGTCTATTCCAAACTCTTCCTTATTTAGTTTAAATACTACATATTGATTTTCAGCCATTTTAATATCCCCCTTTGCCTTTTATATATTTCTCAATCTCTAACAATGCTATTATATTAATTATACATTAATCTACAAATTAATTCCATCTTTTAGTTTTTTCTTAGTATTTTTATCTACTTTTTCCATGTTTTCAAGGTATTTAGGTAGATTTTTATCGAATTTTATATTCCTTCCAAATAAAATTAGTTCTAAAGACCTTCTTACTTCATTAATAATAAAATTTTCATCTTCTATTATGCCATATTTAATATAATCATTTATTATCAAAGTCAAAGCCCCTATTGCTTTGTCATTATCAAAGTCTTTCCTTAATAATTTATTAAGATCTATGTTTTTATCTACATAATACTCTTCATTTTCTCTTGCATTTTTTAATACTTCCTTAACGTATCCGACTATACAATTGCTCCCTGAACAATTCCCACATTTTTCTTCCCCTAAACAAATATCCTCTATAGCATTATTTAGCATTTGAGTTTGAATATATAAACTAGCTGCAATTTCTTTCATAGGAGAAGCTTTTATATATTTTCTAATAAAAATCAAACGCCTTATTAAGATTAACTCTATTAATAAAATTAGTATAAAATAGATAAGTATATAGGATGTCTTTAATAATTCCTTTGGAAGCCAATTATATAATTTTAAGGTTCCAAAAAAAACAAATACTAAAGAGGAAACAATTTTAATAAAAATATCTGGAACCCTTTCCCCAATTTTACTACCAATAAATATACCTATTCCACTGGTTCCAATCATGCCTAAAGTAGTTCCTATCAGTATCAAAAAAGGATAATTTCCCTCTGCTGCTAATGTCATAGCTGTAAGCTGTGTCTTATCCCCTAGTTCACCTATAAAAAATGCTAATGCTACGGTAAAAATAGGTCCAAAATTTCTTTTATAATCTTCTTCTTCCACATCTTCTTCCTTTAAGGACATAATTCCAAAAATTATAAACATTAGTCCTGCTACAATCTGAATATAATCCATGGGAATTAATTTAGATATATACCTACCTAAGATTATAGCTAAACCATGATTAAGAAAAACTCCTAAAAATACTCCTGCTAAAACCTCTTTTACTTTATATTGAGTGGCAAATGTCATTGCTATTATCTGAGTCTTATCTCCCATTTCAGCGATAAAAATTAATAAAAATGCTTTAATTAGTTCTGTCACTTTTTATCCTCCTATTGTTTAATTATAATAAAAAGACTTTTAGTTCAATTAAATTAAATTTAATCGAACTAAAAGTCTCGCTCCTCTTAATGTATAAGAGTAAATAGAACCAGGTATTTCTACCAGCATGTTGATTCTATTTGAAGTATTTATACAACAGCTACTCCCTCTTAGTATATTTACAATATATTATTAGATTTTTTATATACCAATTTACCATTTTTAATTACACTATCTGTATGATTTATACCAAAATGATATATTATATAATTTAAATTTGGTGCGTCAAAGATTACTATATCTGCCTTTTTGCCTACCTCTATACTACCTATTTTCTCTTCTAGTTTAAGTGCTGCTGCTGCATTTATAGTAGCTGCAGTTATAACCTCTTCAGGAGTTAATTTCATAATAAGAGATGCAAAGCTCATAACTAATTGCATATTTTCTGTAGGGCTACTTCCTGGATTATAATCAGTAGATAATGCTACTGCCACACCTTCTTCTATCATCTGCCTTGCCTTTGCAAATTTACCCGATTGAAGATTAAAAGATGTTGCTGGAAGTAGTACTGCTACAACATTTTCTGCTGCCATCCTTTTAATGCCTTCATCACTGGCAGCTACTAAATGCTCTGCAGATACACAGTTTACATCCGCTGCTAATTCTGCTCCACCTAATGGTTCTATCTCATCTGCATGAATCTTTAAAAATAATCCATGTCTTTTCCCTGCTTCTAAAATCTCCCTAGATTCTTCTACTGAAAAAACTCCCTTTTCACAAAATACATCTATAAATTTAGCTAAATCTTTTTCTTTAACATAGGGTATCATTTTCTCTATTATTAAATCTATGAAACCTCTAGGATTTTCCTTATAAGCAGGGGGAATGGCATGGGCAGCCATAAAAGTAGAAACTATATCTATAGGATGATCCTCATTTAATTTTTTAGCCACTTCCATTTGCCTTATTTCTGTTTCAAAATCATCTAAACCATATCCAGATTTAGCCTCTACAGTGGTAACCCCAAAGCCCAACATTATATCTAGGGACTTTTTGGCCTTTTCATAGAGTTTGTTAAAACTAGCTTCTCTAGTGGCTTTCACTGTACTATGAATTCCCCCTCCTGCTTCTAATATATCTAAATATCCATATCCATTTAATTTCATAGCTAATTCATTTTCTCTAGAACCACCATGGACCAAATGGGTATGAGGATCTATTAATCCAGGAGTAACAGTTTTTCCACATCCATCTATAATAATAGTGCTTTCATCAGTTTCTATATTATTAGGTAATTCCCCTTCTCCTACGTATATTATCTTGTCTTCTTTAATAGCTACTATTCCATTATTAATAATATTTACTTCCTTCATTTCCTTTTTAATTCT
The DNA here is from genome assembly GCA_036720245.1 of Tissierellia bacterium. Taxonomy (GTDB): domain Bacteria; phylum Bacillota; class Clostridia; order Tissierellales; family Tepidimicrobiaceae; genus JAAZMA01. The sequence continues at coordinate 6,228 of DAIMNI010000010.1, forward strand.
GGGCCTATTTGGTCCTTTTAAGGTAATTAAATTATCTATATTTTTTATAATTAAATCTGCTCTCATTTTATCACCTATTCAAATATTCTTTTTTCAAGAACTTGACTAGAATCGAAATTTTCAAGTTTTAAATAGTAGTCTGCCACATCTATTAAAGCATTCATAGGAACTAATCCTATTATTTCAGAACCTATTACATTAACTCCATATCTGTTGGCTTCTCTTTCTATAGTGTCAAATACTCTAAATAAAGATGTCTTAGTATAGTCTACCATATTCATGGAAACCTGTACAATATTTCTTTCCTTTATTTCAATACCTAATGCCTTACAATAGGTAAAACCTCCACCACTGGCACGTACTACCTTTGCAATATTTTTAGCAATAGTAATATCATCTGTGTCTAAATTCACGTTAAAAGCTACAAGTGGCATTCTGGCACCTATAGCTGTTACTCCTGCTTTTATATTTAAAGTATTTGGTCCAAAATCTGGCTGCCATTCTTCTTCTTTTAACTTTTCTGCCATTCCCTCATATTGTCCTCTTCTAATATTAGCTAGATTTTCCCTATTTGGACTTGATGCAGACTTTTCATATAGGAATACAGGTATATTTAGTTCCTTTCCTATTCTTTCGCCTAATTTTCTAGAATATTCAACACATTCTTCCATACTTACATCTGATATAGGTACAAGAGGTATTACATCTGTGGCACCCATTCTAGGATGTTCTCCTACATGAGTTGACATATCTATTAATTCTGAGGCTACTTTTACTGCATTAAAAGCTGCTTCAATAACTTTTTCTGGTTCCCCTACAAAAGTTACAACAGAACGATTATGGTCTTTATCCATAGAATAATCTAATAATTTTACTTCTTCCATAATCCTAATTTCTTCTACTATTTTTTCAATTACTTTCTTGTCTTTCCCCTCACTAAAATTTGGAACACATTGAACTAATCTGGCCATTTTTCTCCTCCTTTATATTAATTTTATATTTTCTTTATCTATTTCTTCTAATATAATATTGGATTTAACTATTTTCTCGGCTTTTCCTATTTCTTTATACATTATTCTATCTTCATCAATAGTAGAAATTTTATCCCTAACTATATTATAGGCTATTTCTGTTCCTTTGCCTAATTTTTTCTTACCTCTTAGATCTATTCCTTGACAAGCTGCTAATAATTCCATAGACAATACTTTTCTAGTATTACCTAATATTTCCCTAGACTTTCTAGCTGCAATAGTACCCATAGATACATGGTCTTCCTGATTTGCAGAAGATGGTATAGAATCCACACTAGCAGGATGAGCTAATATTTTATTTTCTGAAACTAAAGATGCAGCTGAATACTGTACTATCATAAAGCCTGAGTTTAAGCCTCCATTTTTAGATAAAAATCCAGGTAAACCACTTAATGCTGGATTCACAAGTCTTTCTAATCTTCTCTCTGATACATTAGCTAGTTCTGCCAATGCAATTCCTAGAAAATCAAAAGCAAGTGCCATAGGCTGACCATGGAAGTTCCCCCCTGATATAGCCTCTTCTGTTTCTGTAAATATTATAGGATTATCTGTAACAGAATTCATTTCTATATTTACTTTTTCCTCTACATATTTAAATGCATCCTTACTTCCCCCATGTATTTGGGGAATACATCTTAGGGTATAGGCATCCTGTACTCTTATTTTCCCTTGTCTACTTGTCATTTCACTATTTTCCAATAAGTTTCTTAGATTTCTAGAAGTATTAATTTGTCCTTTGTGGGGTCTTGCCAATTGTACTCTTTCATCATAGGCATCTACTATTCCATTTAGAGCTTCTATAGTTAAAGCTGACACAATATCGGCAGTTTTAGATAAATTAATAGCATCATATAATGTCAAAGCTCCAATAGATGTCATTACCTGAGTTCCATTAATTAAGGCTAAGCCTTCCTTAGAAGTCAATTCCACTACTTTAATACCTGCTTTGTCCATGGCTTCCTTTCCTGGCATTATTTCTCCATTATAATAAGCTTCCCCTTCCCCTAGCATAGTCAATACCATATGAGCTAGAGGTGCCAAATCACCACTAGCACCTAGAGAACCTTTTTCAGGAATTATAGGATGTACTCCCTTATTTAACATCTCTATTAATGTATTTAAGGTAGAAAGCCTAATTCCAGAATAACCCTTAGCTAGTGCATTGGCTCTAAGAAGCATTACCCCTCTTACTTCCTCTTGGCTTAAAGGCTTTCCTACTCCACAGGCATGGGATATTATTAAATTTCGTTGTAGGGTAGTGGCTTCATCTTTACTTATATTTACATCACTAAACTTTCCAAATCCTGTGGTTATTCCATAGACAACTCTTTCTTCTTCTACAAATTTATCTACCATTTCTCTAGATTTATTTACTTTTGATATGGCTTCCTCAGTCAATTCTACTTTATAACCACCTCTTACTACATTAATAAAATCCTTTAAATTTAGGCTATTGCCATCTAAATAAACATTTTTCAAATTAATCCCCTCCAAGTTTTATTACATTATTAGTTTTTTTCATTAGTTAAATAAAGCGTATGAAAAAGCCACAGATACTATCTGTGGCTTAGCTTTTTATTCCTTTTGTACTTTTTCTTTCCATAATATGAAATGGAAGATAAGTATTATCCTCTTCTACTATATCCTCATCTATTTCCTTAATTATTCTTCTAATAGCAACTGCACCTATATCATAATAGGGTTCCCTCACTGTTGTAAGACTAGGCCTATAGATAGAAGCCAATTCAGTATCCCCAAATCCACTAATGGAAACATCTTCTGGAACCTTAATATTATTATCATAACAATAATTTATTAGGCCTATAGCTATCTCATCATGATTGCAAAATACTGCAGTAATACCTTTCTCTCTCACTAATTTCATAATATTATTTCCAATATTATATCCATCTTCTACTTTAAATCCATCTACTGATAAGACAAATTCTTCTAATCCTTTTCCCTTTAAGGCTTTTTTATATCCTTTAGTTTTTATTTTTTCAATAGAATTCTCATCTTCATTATTATTGTTTATATATAGGATTTTTTCATGTCCTAGTTTCTGAAGATATTCAGTCATTTTGTAAGTTCCTTCAAAATTATCTATTGATACAGAAGGAAGACTATTATTCTTATAATATTTATTTAAATATACAGATGGAATATTTAATTCCTTTATTGTATCTAGTGCAGATTCATTAAGGCCTTCAGATATAAATATTATACCTTCAACTTGTTTTCCCTTTAACAACTCTAATAATTCTATTTCCCTTTTTGAATCTCCAAAACTCGAGGACAATATAATATCATAATTATACATTCTACCAATCTCTTCCATACCCCTTACCATACGGGCTATATAATGATTTCCAATATCTGTTAGTACTATTCCTATTAAATTAGATTTTTTTGTAACAAGAGATCTAGCCACCTGATTTGGTTCATAGTCTAATTCATTTATAGCTTCTAATACTTTTCTTCGCACTGCTGAGCTTACAGGTTTTGAATTGTTTATAACTCTAGAAACCGTGGAAATAGATACTCCTGCTAATTCTGCCACATCTTTTATAGTTACTGCCACATTATGTCCTCCCTTCTAATTAGATTATCTAGCCTAATTATTATATCACATTTTTAGTGTAAAACTATATAATTGGTGAAAAAATCCCAGCTAAAGTTTTTACCATATTGTAGGAGTCATAGCCAAACTCCTTTTCCTTTAATGGTACTGTAGTATATATTATCCCCTTGATTTCCCCATTAAATTCAATGGGATGTACTATTATTGATTTCCAATTAGGCCTATTTAAAATCAAATCCATATCATTGATATTTTCCCAATCAATAAAAAATTCTCCTTTTTTAGTTAGTATAGCCTTTCTAACTATATTATAATTTATAAAAGGCTCATCTATCCATTCTGAATTTAATCTAATTCTAGAATAGGTCTTTAAAGGATTTTTATCTTTATCTAAATAAATCAATGTACAAGTTTCTGCCTCCATTGTTTCAATTAATCTTCCCAAAAATTTAAATATTTTCTCCTCTTTACTTATATTTCCCCCAACTAAATCTATTATATCTAAAATAGCTAATATATTCCTCTGATCTTGATTAATATTGCCAGAAATAATCCCTGCTAATCTATCTACTCTATGTAATGTATTAAAAAGGCAGGGGTCCCAAACTACTACCTCATTTTTCCCCATCTCCTTTGCATGATATAGTGCTTGATCAGCTTTTTCTATTAGTTCTTCTTTAAATTGACCATGTTGTGGAAATATTGCTATACCAATACTAATGGTAATTGGCTCTTTAATTTTTGAAATTTTAAGTTTCTCAACAGCTTTTCCAATTTTCTTACCTACTTCCATAGCCTCTTCACAATTGGTATTTCTTAGAATTATTACAAATTCTTCTCCACCATATCTGCCTACAAAATCTGTATCCCTTATATTACTTATAAGGCATTGTCCCATTTTACTTAAAACTTCATCCCCTTTTCTGTGACCATAAGTATCATTTACCTCTTTGAAATTATCTATATCTATCATTAAAGCTCCAAAAGTACTTTGATTCTTTCTTGCCTCATCAAATATTTTTTTATATTCTTGTTCAAAATACTTTCTGGTGCTAACACCAGTTAGTTTATCCATAGTAGATAGAATTTTTAATTTGTAATTTTCTAAATTAATATAAATAATTGGTATTAAAGAATAGGCTAGTTTATGTCTGATTTTATCAAATCTATTAAAAATTCTTTCTGTTTCTAAATAAATATAGCCTTCATTTATTTGATTTATATTAGTATTTTTTCTTCTATCTTCCCCAGTATAAATTGACCTTGCCATTTTTACTTTAATGGGGATACATATTATGGCCTTAATACTCCTAGTGCCTTTTGATAAAAATTCTCTATGAAATTCTATAGTGCTTTCCTGAAGATTATCATTTATAAGTACCCCATCTTCATATCTATTTGCCAAGGCTAATAAATTTTCATTAGGTGCCCAATCATAATCCCCACCTAGAGAGACAATTGGCAAATATTTATTGTCATCTTCACTATATCCTAGTATATATCCCTTTATAGCAAAGGTTTCTTTAGCTAAGAATTTTAATATTAATTCTAAATTAGTTTCATAATCAGAAGTTAATTTAGATATTAATGTATCAATATTTTCTATATCTTTAACATCTTCATCTATATATCTATTGACTTCCTTAATTTTTGTAAAGTCTTCATCATTCATCAATTCCATTAAGGGGCTAAAATCAAAATATTTTTTTATTTTATCTTGGGATTCTATTTCATCTATATAGATATAATTTATTTCCCTACTAGAAATTTCATAAGCCATCTTATTTAATTCGTCTACTATCCCATCCCCATAATATTTTTTTATAAATCCTTTTTGTAATTCCCTATTATTAATGTTTTTTATAAAATCATATATCCTATCTTGAGCTTCTAATAAATAATTAATGCCCTCATAATATCTTCCCTTTTGTGAAAATCTTATACCTAATAGGATATTTAATACTAAATCTAATTGAGGTAGATTATATTTTTTCATATTAGTTTCTAATTTTATTAAGTTTTCAATGCATTTTTCATCATCTTTTGATGAATTAATAAGTATTTCCTCAATATAGTCTAATTTAGGAACTGAGTATTCTTTTGCCAATTCCCCTTCTTCTTCAAGTATATCTTCAAAATATTCAAGATCCCCTTCAATTAATGGGATAAAAGCTAATTGCAATAAATCATATCTTCTATCAAAATTTATATTTTCTAATCTATATTCAGCCCTTATTTTTTCTATAGCTTCTTTTTCATATATATTGCTAATAAAGTATTCAATTAATACCATTCTAGTTTTAGATGCCATATATTCATTAATAGAAAAATCCTTAATATTTTCTATAGCCATTTCCCCATATTTTAATGCCTTTTCCCATTGCCCAAAAGCAAAATAAAATTCAGATAAAAAATTGTAATAATACCCCATTACCTCGAAACTATAGACTTGATTATTTACAAATTCATCTAATATAGTGTAATAATTATAGCTTTCCTCAAAATTTCCCATAAATAAATAAATCATACCTAAATTCACATTAGTTAGAAATTCTAAATTTACCTCTTCAATTTCCATGGCTATAATTCTGGCTTTTTCTATATATTTAATGGCCTTATCATATTGATATATTGACATATAGATAGAGCCTATATTATTTAAAAAAACTAATTCTAAATGGATTATGCCATGATTTTTTCCAATATTTAAGCCCTTTTCATAATACTCCATAGCCTTTTGGTTTTCCCCATATTGGGTATAGATATTTGCTATATTATTTATTGGTTTTGTAGAATTTATAAAATCTCCTATTTTTTGAAAAGCCTTCACACTTTCATCAAATATCTTTAATGCCTTATCCATATTTCCACTATAATACTTTACTAAGCCTAGTATATTATATATATTCCCCAGATTTTTGTCTAAATTATGAGCTAATGAAAACTCTAATAATTTTTTCATATTGCCTTCAGTCTCTTGAAATTCACCTTTTTTCAGAAGTATTCTATTATATAGAACCTTTGATTCTATTAATAAATCTAAATTGCCAATTTCCATAGATAACTTAATAGATTCATTGATTTTTTCTATGGCTAATTCCAATAAATTTCTTTTAATATATATATCTGCCATACCATTATTAGATATTATGGCGTATTCAATTTGAGAATTGTCTATGGTCTCCTTAAATAATTCATTGTAAATATCTAAGGCTTTATCATTTTCTCCTTTAATAGCATAAATATTCCCTAAGTTTTCTAGGATTTCCATTCTATATTGAGACCTTTTTTCTTTATCTATTTCATAGGCATTTTCCCATAATAAAACAGCTTGAGAGCTATATAATTCTTCTTCCTTTGCATTTTTAATAATCAATTCTAAGGCTCTTTCTTCCTGATTAGAACACATAAGATGATGAATAAGTTCCCCCATGATAGCCTTATAATTAGTAGAATAGACCTTTTCTAAATGTTTTGCTATTTTTTTATGAATTTCAGTTCTTTCTTCTTTGGGGATTTTATAATATATGGCCCTTTTTAATTGAATATTATTTATACTATAGCTATAACCCCAATCTGAAACTCTAATATCTAATAATCCAATAGCAATTAATTCATTTAAACTTTTATTTAAAGTATCCAAATCTATGTTTAAAATAGACTGCAAAGTATTTTTAGAAACTGCATCATAGTAAACAGAAACTATTTTCATTATATCCATATATTCATCTTTAATTAAACTTATTTGTGATTCTAAAGATTCCCCAATGTTTTCAGAAAAGTATATCTCTGAATATTTCTTAGCCTTAACTTCCCAATAGCCACTAGGGCTAAAATAAAGTTCTCCATTTGCATATAAATCTTTTATCATATATTCTATATATTTGGGATTTCCCTCACTTTCCTTTAGAATAACTGCTGAAAATTTTAAAGGTGTATAGGATATGTTTAATATATATTGTATAAATTCCCCTATTTCAGCCAAATCAAAGTTTGACAAAGACATTTTTTCTACTATTTTATTTTGAGACCATTTTGATATAATATCTTTTTTCTTAGAATTTCTAGAAATAAGTTTTTTATTATAGGAGGCAATTATTATAATTTTACTTTTTCCCATATTATTAATTAAATAATCTATCATATATAATAATTGGAGATTACAATTTTCTAAATTATCTATAATTAAATAAATAGATTGATACTGGGATAGTTCACCTAAATAATTAGTCGTCCTATCAAATAATCTTAATATTTCCTTATCCCCTTCTAAGGTAATAGAATTATTAATATCTAATAAAGACTTTAGCTCTGGCACTATTCTAGATAATTCTTGTGCATATTTATCCACCATTGGCGCAGGGGTATCTTTAATAGTTTGCCTTAATATATTTGCCATTGGATTTAATTGTCCATTATATTCAATACCTATTTCTGTACTATAAACATCTCTCCCCTTTAATTTTAAGACATAAGAAAATTCTCTCAGCAATCTGGTTTTTCCCGTCCCAGCATTGCCTTCTATTAATATTACCTTATTATCAATATCTCCTTTAGAAAAAAGATGATCTAAATGTAATATTCTATTGATTTCCTTTTCCCTACCTACTATTTTAGTTTTAAAATCTAATATTTCTCGTTCCTTAGCTAAATCATATTGAAAATCCATATTGAATTCTTTATTTATATCATCTATCAAATCACGAAATTCATAATCTCTTAAACTTGGATTCTTCATAGTGAAAGAACTTATTGCATGATTTAAAAGTCCTTCTTGCAAAGAGTTAAGTTCTGAACCCTCAATATAATTAAATTTCTTTTTTGATGGATTATAAAAATCCTCAGTTAATAAATATAGTGCTAGCATTCCAAAGGAGTATTTGTCTGCACTTTTATTTATAATATCTTTTTGCTCTAATAATACCTCCGTTGCTATGAAATGTCTTGTTAAATCACTGTATTCAGCATTGATAATATTTTCGCAAATTGTAGAAAGACCCATAAGTTTTATAGTGCCATCTTCCAATACAAATATATTTGAGGGACTTAAATGTCTATATATAATTCCTTTATAATGTAGAAAATCTAAAACATTAGCTACTTGAATTAAAATACCCAATCTTTCTTTAAAGTTTAAATCTAAATATAATTTGTCCAAAGTTGGGGCATCAATATATTCTATAGTAGAATAATACTCTTTTATATTAACCTTTTTGCCATCTATAGTCTTAATAATATCAAATTGATGGCTTAAAAGAAGATTCTCATGTTTTATTTTAGATAAGGCGATGAAATTTTTTATAAAATAATCTATAACAGCGTCTTGCTTTTCTTCATTATATAGTTTCAAATATAATCTTTTATCCTTTTCCCAAAGATCTAATACCTGATATAAACTACTATATAAAGAATCATATATTAAATTATCTAATTTAAATCTATTATTGATTAGTTTCATAATATTCCCCTTTTTCCTTTTCCCCTTTGAAATATTTCTTATTTATTCATTTTCTTTCATTATTTTATATAAAGATTCTAAACCTTCCCTTAATACTGCTCTTTTTTCTATCTCTAAGCCTTCCATCTTGGATTCCAAAAACTTCACTCTTTCCTCTAAAACCTTTTCCATTATTTCATAACCTTTAGGCAATACTTCAACTCTAACCACTCTTTTGTCTTTTTCATCCTTTTTCCTAACTACTAAATTGTTGTTTTCCATCCTATCTACTAAATCTGTAATAGTGGAACAGGCCAAGCCCATTTTTTGGCTTAATTCCCCTATGGTCAATCCTTCATTGTGGATTAAAAATTGTAATGCAGTAAATTGAGGCACAGTAATGCTAAAATCTTTAAGTATCTCCCTCCCTCTTATTCTTATAATATAGTCAATTCGTCTTAAATATTTTTCAATGCTAACTACATTTTCACAAACAAACTTTTCATTAGAACTAGTCAATAAAATCTCCTCCAAATAATTAAATAATCCTATGGAACAAAAATTTTAAATCCATTGGATACCACTTCAAAAGTGGCTGGCAATTTTCCCCCATATTCCCCATCTATATCTATAGTAATATCCTCTGTTGTATTTACAGTTAATTTTTTAGTTTTAAAGTATTCCACATTAGGGTGATGGATATGTTCTCCCTTAAAAATATTTACAAAAATCTGAGCTAAATCTCCCATTGCAGATTTCATTATAATTACCACATCTAAATATCCATCAGATACACTAGCATCTGGGGCAAACATTTTAAATCCTCCAATAGAGGCTGAATTAGATATTAAAAACAATAATATATCTTCTTCCTTAGAATATTCTTCTGATATAAACTCTACCCTTACAGGTTCAAATTTTTGTTTTGGAATCTCCCTTGCGCCTTCTATATAATAGGCCATTCTTCCAAAGATAGCCTTTGCCTCAGGTTGTACTTGATACCCCACATTAGTTAATAGTCCACTGGCTGCTACATTTATAAAATATTCATCATTTACTTTTCCCAAATCTACTTTTTTTATATTTTGTTTTTTGATCATTTGAAAAAAATCATCCATATTTTTAGGCAGTTCCATATGATTGGCAAAATCATTAACTGTACCAGCAGATAATATAGCCACTGGAATCTTTCTTTCAGATTTTGCAATACCCTTTGCCACCTCATTGATGGTACCATCTCCACCACAAGCTATTATGAAATCCCAGTCTTCCCTACAGGCTTTCATGGTTTCTTTCATTGCATCATCTTTTTTCTGCGTGTTAAATTTATTAACAGTGTAACCTGATTCTAATAATAAATTAGCTAAATGATCTACTCGTTTTTGTATTATTTGTCTTCCTGATGACGGATTGCATATTATTTTAGCTTTTTCCACATAACTCACCTTTCACAGATATTTAATATATTAGTTTTTAAAATAAATTTTTATTAAAGTTATATTGATATATATAGTATACCAGTCTTTCATTCTTTAGCAATATTAAAAGAATCCTAACTAGAGTTCTGTAATACTATTTTGATACTTTAGTAAATTTGGACTTTAAATATTTTTTATTTCTATTATAATAGAGATTGTGGATAATATTTTGAGTATCGAAATATTTATTATAGGAGGTAAAAATGCAAAATTTCATAAGACTAAAGGACTTTTTCAAAAAAAATAAATGGAATTATATTTTTGGAATCCTGTGTTTATTAATAATTGATTCCATTCAATTAGTAGTACCCCAAATTCTTAGAAAGGTAACAGATCTTTTAGAGGGGGGGTTATTAGATTCAAAAGGCTTATTACGGTACTCCCTTTTAATTTTACTTACTGGGCTTTTAATAGCTGCCGGAAGATACCTCTGGAGAATACATATATTCGGAACCTCTAGAAAAATGGAGCATTATTTAAGAAATATGTTTTTTGAACATCTATTGACTCTATCTCCTAATTATTATAATACCCATAAAACAGGGGCTTTAATGGCCCATGCCACTAATGATATAAATGCAGTAAGGCAAGCATCAGGGCAGGGAATTATGATGGCAGTAGATGCTACATTTTTAATGATATTATCCATGATTATGATGGCTAAAACCACCAATATAAAATTAACTTTAGTGGCCTTGGCTACTTTGCCCTTTATTACTTTAACGGTTAATAAATTTGGGAAAATAATCTATAAAAGATTTACATCAGTACAGGAGGCCTTTGGCAACTTAACCGATACTACCCAAGAAAACTTTGCAGGTATAAGGGTAATTAAATCCTTTGTACAAGAAGATTTAGCCCTAGAAGAGTTTACTCAAGTCAATGAAGAAAATTTAAATAAAAATTTAGACTTGGCAAAGGTTTCAGGAATATTTCATCCATTGGTTCAATTTGTTTCCTCCATAAGTTTTTTAATAGTTATAATCTATGGAGGTAGATTAGTAATGTTAGATACTATTACCCTTGGGGAGTTTATTGCCTTTAACAATTATCTAGGGATATTAATTTGGCCTATGATGGCAATAGGCTGGGTTGTAAATGTACTGCAAAGAGGTGTGGCCTCCATGGAAAGAATTAATGTCATATTAGATGAAAAGGCAGAAATAGTAGATAGTGAAAATCCAATTCAATTAGATAAAGTGAAAGGCAAAATAGAATTTAAAAATGTAGAATTTAAATACCCTAGAACAAAAGAAGCAGTACTAAAGGATATTAGTTTTACTATTGAAGAAGGAAAAACCCTTGCCATAGTAGGTAGAACTGGTAGCGGTAAAAGTACTATAGTAAATTTACTATTAAGACTTTATGATATAGAAAAGGGAAAAATACTTTTAGATAATATAAATATAAAAGAAATTAAAATGAAAGATTTAAGGGAAAATATAGCCTATGTACCTCAGGATAATTTCTTGTTTTCCACAAGTATTAAAGACAATATTGGCTTTGCCTTTGATAAAGAAGCTCCAGAGGAAAAAATCATGGCTGCTGCTAAAGCGGCAGAAGTTTATGATAATATTATAGATTTTCCAGAAGGCTTTGATACAGTTTTAGGCGAAAGAGGAGTAACCTTGTCTGGTGGTCAAAAGCAAAGAGTATCCATAGCTAGAGCCTTGGTAAAGGATTCTCCTATATTGATTTTAGACGATAGTTTATCTAGTGTAGATACAGAAACAGAGGAAAGAATCCTGAATAATTTAGAGGGCCTTGCAAATAAAAAAGCCACTATTATTATTAGCCATAGAATATCTACAATACAAAATGCAGACGAAATAATAGTAATAGATGATGGTCATATAATTGAAAGAGGCACTCATGATGCTTTAGTGGATAATAATGGTTTATACAATTATCTATATGAAAAACAGCTCCTAGAAGAAAAAGTATATTAAATTTGAAGGAGGTATAGTATGCATAGTGATGAAACAGTTGGCAAATCTTATGATTCGAAATTAATGAGAAGGATGCTAAAATACGCTAAACCCTATTGGCAGTATCTATTATTTACCATAGTACTTATGATATTAGTTACAGGTCTAGAATTATTAAGGCCTTATTTGTTTAAAATAACTATAGATGATTATATTAATGGCTATAAAAATCCTATGATAGAAATTAATATAGATGAACCTCTTTCTGGAGTAGAATTTAATAATAAAAAATATATAAGATTAAAAGACTTATCCAAAGAGGATAGAAGTAGATTTAAGGATTTACCTTTAAAGATAATAGAAAAAGGAGAAGGAAAGTATTATTTAGTGGATGTAGTATCAAGTGATAGCTCAAGGGCCATAGCCTTATCCAAAGAAGAATATCAAAACTTTAAAAAACAAGATATTGATGGTTTAACAAAAATAGGATTAGTCTTTTTATTGGCCATAATTATAGCCTTTGTTTTCAACTATCTACAGGTATATATATTAAATTATACTAGTCAAAAAATTATTTTTAATATAAGGCAGGATGTTTTTTCCCATATTCAAAGTTTGTCTATATCTTATTTTGATAAAAATCCTGTGGGTAGATTAGTAACAAGAGTTACAAATGATACAGAAACCTTAAATGAAATGTATACTTCTGTATTAGTTTCTTTGTTTAAAGATATATTCATTTTAGCTGGAATAATAATTGTAATGTTAAAAATGGATTATAAATTGGCATTATTATCTTTTTCCCTAATTCCCTTTATAGTATTAGCTTCAATTATATTTAGAAAGAAAATTAGGGTAGTTTATAGATTAGGAAGGGCACAATTAGCCAAAATTAATTCCACATTAAATGAAAATATTACCGGAATGAAAACCATACAAATATTTAAAAAAGAAGAAAAGATATTTAAAAAGTTTAATGAGATTAATACAGATTATCTAAATACTTCAAAACAAGAGGTAAAAATTTATGCTATATTTAGACCATCTATTGAAGTAATTAAATCTTTAGGTTTGGCTTTTTTAATTTATTATGGTGGAGGGCAGGTGGTATCAGGAGCTATTGAATTTGGAGTATTGTATGCCTTTATAGACTATCTCCAAAAATTCTTTAATCCAATATTAGATTTAACAGAAAAATATAATATATTACAATCTGCCATGGCTTCTAGTGAAAGAATTTTTGCCATATTAGATGAAGAAAATCAGATAGAAAATCCTAAAAATCCAGTGCCTATTAAGGAGATTAAAGGAAAAATTGAATTTAAAAATGTTTGGTTTGCCTACAATGAAGATAATTGGGTTTTAAAAGATGTAAGTTTTACTATAGAACCTGGGGAGCTAGTAGCCTTTGTAGGTGCCACTGGAGCTGGAAAGACATCTATAATCAATTTAATTACTAGATTTTACGATATTCAAAAAGGTGAAATATTAATAGATGATATAAATATAAAGGAATACGATAAATATGAACTAAGACGACGTATTGGCGTAGTATTGCAAGATGTATTTGTATTTACCGGCAATATAAAAGATAATATCCGATTAAATAATATGGATATATCTGATGAGGAAATTATAGAAATATCCAAATATGTAAATGCTCATCATTTTATTGAAAAATTACCTAAAAAATATGATGAACCTGTAATGGAAAGAGGGGCTACTCTTTCATCTGGTGAAAGGCAATTACTTGCCTTTGCTAGAACTTTAGCCTTTGACCCAAGCATATTAATATTAGACGAAGCTACTTCTAATATTGATACGGAAACAGAATTATTAATTCAAGATGCATTAAAAAAATTAATAAAAGGTAGGACTACAATTGCAGCAGCTCATAGATTATCTACTATTCAAAACTCAGATAAAATAATTGTCCTAAGTAAAGGGGAAATTAAAGAAATAGGAAATCACCAAGAACTATTAGAAAAAGAAGGTCTCTATTATGAATTATATAAACTTCAATATAAAGAAGAATTTTTTACTGCTTAAACTTTACTATTTTCTAATTTTAGAGTAAAATAGTCTAAATTAATCTAATTTAGGGGTGTTTTATATGTATGATTTTCATCTTCATAGTGAATTTTCTATGGACTGTAAATATCTTATGGAAGAAATGGTAAAGGCTAGTATAAATAAAAATATGAAAAGTATTTGTTTCACCGACCATATTGATTATGAAGTTGGCGAAGATAAAATTGATATGGATTTTCGAACTCAGGATTATTTTCGAAATGTAAAAAAGACTAAATACAAATATATGAAAGATATTGAAGTTTTAGCCGGAGTAGAAATTGGCATGCAACCACATTTAGCCAATAGATATAATGAGCTAATTCTCAATAATCCCTTTGATTTTGTCATAATGAGCATTCATGCAATTGATGGAATGGATATTCACTTTGACAATTTTACCCATGGAAAATTACCTATAGATGCCATTACAGAGTATTATAATTATATGTATCAATGTATATTAAATTTTAATAATTTCGATGTTCTAGGCCATATAGACTATATAGATAGATATTTTGAAGATTTTTCGATGCTTCCAGATTTTAAGGAATATTCCTGTACAGTGGAAAACATTTTAAAATTAATTATTGAAAAGGGCAAGGGCCTTGAAATAAATACTGCAGGAAAAAGATATGGATTAGATTATTATCATCCTAAAACCCAAATATTAAAACTGTATAAAAAATTAGGAGGAGAAATAATAACCATAGGTTCAGATTCCCATAGTCCAAAATATATAGGATATGATTATCGATTGGTGGAAAAAATGTTAAAGGAAATTGGCTTTAAATATATATATATATTTAAGGAAAGAAAAAAATATCCTATTCATATTTCCTAAAATTCCCGTCTTTCGATATAACATTGAACAAATAATATACAAACCCTTAGGATAAATCCTAAGGGTTTGTTCATTACCACAGTGCCGTCCATCCCAATTAATTCACACCCGCCTCTCACAAGGGGGGTGCCCTGCCAATAATTTCAAACTTCCACTAAAGGCTTGCTCTACATTACCGGACCCGAACTCCCATGTTCACTATGTCGGTTGAATTATATGGGTAACGCACACCGCAGAAATATTTTCTATATATATTATATACCTAAATTGCCTATTATTCAAGTAATTCACTAAAGAATTTTTTGGAAACTTTTAAATGGCAAAGATTTCATTTATTTCTTCTTCATTTAGGGTTTCCTTTTCTAATAAGCCCTTTGCAATTCCCTCTAAATACATTTTATTCTCAATTAATATCTCTAGAGTGTCATGATAAAAATCATCTAGCATTTCCCTAGTCCTTTCTGTTAGAGAAATATCTGTATTTAAACCATTATTTAATACTATATCGTAATTTACAAGCCCTAATTCTTCATCCATACCATAGCTACCTAATAATGCTAAAGTCATTTCTGTAGCTTTTTGTAAATCTGATGAAGCTCCTGTGGTGATATTATCTTTTCCAAATATTATTTCTTCTGCAGCTCTTCCCCCTAAAGCAATTTTTATATTATTTATTATATCTATTTTAGTTTGATACATTTTATCCTTTGGAATATTTAAGCTAAATCCTCCCATTCCCTTAGTACTAGGTATTATACTTACCTTTGTTATTCTACTATTTTTACTTATTTTTTTTGCAATTAAAGCATGTCCAGCTTCATGATATGCAGTTATTTTTTTATCTTCTAAGGAAATGCTCTCTCTATCTTTTTTTTCATCACCTACAAGAATTTTATAATAAGCCTTATTTATATGTTTATTATCTATATTTTTATCCTTGTTTCTTGCAGCAATTATTGCAGATTCATTCATTAGGTTTTCCAGCTTAGCACCACTAAAATATACAGTTTCTAATGCTAATTTCTTCAAATCTACCTCTTGGGATATGGGCTTATTTTTACTATGAAGTTTTAGTATAGAATATCTTGCATTTACATCTGGAAGTCCTATTTCAATTTGCCTATCAAATCTTCCAGGGCGGAGTAGAGCCTCATCTAAAGTATCTATTCTATTAGTTGCAGCTATTACTATTATGCCTTCATTTCCTTTAAAACCAGACATTTCTGTAAGTAATGCATTTAAGGTCCTATCTCCCTCTTCGCTGCTATTAGAATTATTTCCTTTTCTCTTTTTCCCTAGAGCATCTATTTCATCTATAAATATTACAGATTTCCCATCTTCCTTGGCTTTTTTGAATAATTCCCTTATTCTACTAGCTCCCAAGCCTGCATAAACCTGAATAAAATCAGAGCCAGATACTGGATAAAAAGGCACATTGGCCTCACCTGCTAAGGCTTTGGCCAATAATGTCTTTCCAGTGCCAGGTGGCCCATATAGTAATACGCCTCTAGGCAATCTTGCTCCATATTTACTATATATTTCTGGATTCTGTATAAAATCTACTAATTCTTTCAAAGATTCTTTTGCTTCTTCATTTCCAGCTACATCTTCAAAAGTAATTTTCCCATTAGTAGAACTTTCCATATCAATTTTAGACATTAAAGCCATTTCCTTTTCCGCTTGTTTAGAATAATTCTTATTAGTAAAATAAGCTAAAATTCCTACACCAATTAATAGAAGCATTATAGTGATAATTTGGGCGGGAACCACGTTTTTATCTTCTATTACTTCCACATTGTGTAATAGCAGATATTCTTTAAAATCTTCCCTTCTAGGATTATCTGTAATAAATAAATCTCCATTTTTCAGTTTTCCTTTTAATCGAGATCTATCCTTTAACTCCACTTCCTGAACCAAATCCTGTTCTATATGTTCTAAAAATAATTTATAGGGAATTTCCTTATATTTACTTTTATTATTTTTATACAAAAATATATTTGAAACTAAAGCAATAAATATTATTAAAACTAATAGTATTTTAAAACTAGAGTTTTTTCTCATCTATATCCCCTTTTCAGTTTACATAATATATAAAATTATAACATCCAGAAGCTCCAATGTCTATTTGATAAATTTGGTAGAATTATCTACCTAGAATATAGAGAATCTTATCTAGTTTTTTTAATTGTTCTTCATTTAGAACTGGTCTGAGGCTTTCTAATTGTTGAAACACCCTTTCATATTCCTCATCACTCATGGTGTTTTCCATATCCTCATTGATTTTTATTATTTCAAAAAATATATCTTCTTCTGATTTATCCTTATAAGCTTCAGTTAAAATAGAAATTTTTTCAATATCTTCATCTGTTGGGGAAAAGTTTTGAAACTCATCCATTATGTCTTGAAAATTATCCTTCTTATCCATAACACACCTCCCATATATTCTAATCTAATCTATGTATTTTGGTTACAATATATTACCAAATAATTTGGTAAGTTTTATAAACTTGTAGCATAGAATAATATATATGTTTAATTTTAGGAGGGTAAGAATGGATAGTATATTATTATTAATATTATTGCTTTTTATGATGAATAGAAAAAAAGAGCAAAAGGCATTAAGAATAGAGGAAGATTTGCCTATAATAGACGAGCCTAAAGAAATTTTAGAAAATAAGTTTATATTAAATACCACCCATACTAGGGATAAGATAAAAATAATGAAAAAAATTGGACCTTATTTCCCAGAAGAATATATAAATCCTATTAATAAGGCTATTTTATTTACAGAACAGATAGTGGTTTTACATACTGCCTTGGAATTTCTAAATGCACCTAAAACAAATTATATTGAATCCTCTATACCTTTAGTAGACAATAGAGAAAGAATTGGCTATATAATGAATACTATTAGAAATGAAGTTTCTAAAGACGAAATTAAAGATATGGGTTTGGTTTTAGATCTTATATTTAATATGGATAAATATAAATCTCTATTTACCGTACTTAATACTTTTATTTCTGATCCTAATATTTTAAATGAGCCCGAAAAGATTATTAAATTAGCAGAAACTTTTATGGAAGGGAAAAATGAAGAGGAAAAGAAAAAAATTAGGGAAATGATGAAAATGCTAGAGATACTTCAAAACTTAGATAAAAAATAAATTATGATTTTAGATAATTTATTAGTTTTCCTATATCTTTAGGAAGCTCCGCCTTTAATTCCAATTCTCCTTTGGTTCTAGGCTGTTTTAATTTTAAGTAATAGGAATGTAGGGCTTGCCTATTTATATATGGGCTAGATTCAAAATACAAAGTATCCCCAATTACTGGATGCCCAATATGATTTAAATGCACCCTTATTTGATGGGAACGGCCTGTTATAATTTCTATATCTAATAAAGTAGCATTTTTGTATCTTTCTATTACTTTATATTTAGTAATAGCTTTTTTACCATCAGGCCTTACAATTTTCCTAATGCTTTTTTCTTCTTCTTTGCCTATAGGTAAATTTATAGTATCCTGGTCTTTTTCTACTAAACCCTTTACTACTGTCATATATCTTTTTTCTACTGTATTGTTTTCAAATTGTAATGCCATTTGCTGATGAGCAAAGGAAGATTTAGCTATTAAAAGTACACCAGATGTATCCATATCCAGTCTATTTACTAGCCTTATCTTTCTATTTATATTATTTTCTTTAAAATAATAGGCTATTCCATTAGATATGGTGTTTTCCCCATGACTTTTTGTAGGATGGACTACTATAAAGGGAGGCTTATTTAATGCCAAAATATCCATATCTTCATATATAATATCTAGTGGTATATTCTGAGCTAGAGTATTATCTATTTCATCCTCTATAAATATACTTACTATATCCCCTATATTTAAAGTATAATTTTTATTTTTTAATTCTCCATTGACATAAATACATTTAGACTTATAGACTCTTCTAAATAATCTAGAGGATATGCCCTCATCCAATAAAAATTCTTCTAAGTTTTTCCCTATGTCTTCTACGTTAAATACTATATTATTTTTATCTTCTTTTAATAAATTCATTTTTGCCTCCAAATTTTAGTATTTTTGTTGTATAATAAATTTAAGATAATTATAACAGAAATACATTTTATTTAAAGCATTTTAAATTTGGAGGGAAAATACTTGCAAAAAAATCCTAGAATTATTAATATTATTTCCAATTGTGATTTAGAATCCAAAAATACAAGGGAAATGTTAATTAGTAAATTGAAAAATAGAGGCTTTTTAATTTCAAATAAATTTGATGAAAATGCTGAATTAAATATTTGTATCGGAGGAGATGGGGCATTTCTAAGGGCTGTCCATAGACTTAAGTTTACTCCCATACCCTTTATAGGTATAAATACAGGGCATTTAGGTTTTTTCCAAGAAATATTACCTGAAAACATAGATAGATTTATAGATAAATATCTGGATAATGATTATATAATTGAAAAGATTTTTTTGGTCCATGCTAATATATATACTAAAAATCGTGAATTTCAATTATATGGCGTAAATGAAATTGTAGTTAAGGGGATTAAATCTAAGGTAATTCATATGGAAATACTTATAGATGGAAATCATTTAGAAAAATTTTGTGGTGATGGAATGATAATCTCTACCCCTGTGGGAAGTACTGCTTATAACTTTTCCTCTGGTGGCAGTATAATTTACCCATCCCTAAATACATTACAAATGACTCCACTATCTCCCATTAGTTCTAAGGCCTATCGTTCACTACCTAATTCTGCTATTATACCAGGGGATTTAAAAATAACCATAAAGCCAGAATATAGATACGAAAATTCTATTTTAATTATAGTAGATGGGGTAGAGCATAAATATGATGATATTTCTAAAATAGACTTTGCTATACCTAGTAAGACTATTTCTAGATTGAATTTTGATAAAAATATGTATTGGAATAATTTAAGAAGTAAGTTTTTGTAGAAGGGATCCTTCACTGCGTTCAGGATGACAGTATGTTGTCATCCTGAGCGTGTGTTGTCATCCTAAGCGTGTGTTGTCATCCTGAGCGAAAGCGAAGGATCTCTATTTTATATCAACTTATCCATTTCATCTACTAATTCCCTAAATACTTTCATTGCATTATCTACGGGGTTTTTAGTTGTCATATCTACTCCTGCTCCCCTTAATACATTTATAGGATAATCACTACTGCCACTACTTAGGAAGTTCAAATATCTATCTACTGAAGGCTTTCCTTTTTTTAACATTTGTTGAGATAAATCTACTGCTGCTGAAAATCCTGTGGCATATTGGAATACATAGAAATTATAATAAAAATGTGGTATTCTAGCCCATTCCATGGCGATTTCATCATCTACTACCATATTTGGTCCATAATATTTTTCATTTAATGCTTTATAAGTTTCTGATAAATAATCTGCTGTTAAAGCTCCACCATTTTCAGCATATTGATATATTTCCCTTTCAAATTCTGCAAACATAGTTTGTCTAAATACTGTAGTTCTAAACATTTCTAAATAATGATTTAGTAGATATAATCTTTCTCCTTCATTTTTTACATTCTTTAGCATATGGTCTAATAATAAGGCTTCATTAGTGGTAGAGGCTACTTCTGCCACAAATATACTATAGTTTCCATATACAAAGGGTTGATTTTTTCTAGTTAAATAAGAATGAACTGAATGGCCTAATTCATGGGCAATTGTAAATACATTATCTAATGTATTATGATAGTTTAATAGTACATAAGGTTTAGAATCATAAGACCCTCCAGAATAAGCTCCAGACCTTTTCCCTGGATTTTCATATACATCTATCCAGCGACTATTAAAGCCTTCTTCTAATATATTTCTATATTCTTCTCCTAATGGATGTAGTCCTTCTAAAACTAATTTTTTCCCTTCTTCATAGTCCATATTAATTTCCACATCTTTAACTATAGGAGTATATAAATCATACATATGAAGTTCTTCTAGCCCTAATGCCCTTTTTCTTATATCCATGTATTTATACATAGAGTCTAAATTATCGTGGATGGAATTAATTAAATTGTCATATACCAAAACTGGTACATTATTTCTATCTAAGGAAGCTTCAATACTAGAATTATAATTTTTAGCCTTTGCATAAAAAATGTTTTTCTTAGTATTGCCATTTAACATTTGGGCATAAGTGTTTTCAAAACTCTTATAAGTACTATATAATCCTTCAAAAGCAGCTTTTCTTACATCTCTATTTTTGCTTTCCATTAGTGGAATAAAGTTCCCATGGGTTATTTCTACATCTTTTCCCTCTTCATTTTTAATACTTGGGAATTTTATATCTGCATTATCTAACATAGAAAATATATTATGGGATGCCTCAGCCACCTCTCCCATTTGAGCTAGAAGACTTTCTTCTTTAGCAGAAAGTACATGGTCTTTTTGTCTTAGTATTTTATCTAAAGCTTGTTTATATAGTTTTAGCCCCTCTACTTCTTCATAATATTTATTTAGCATAGCTTCATCTATTTGGAGTATTTCAGGTGTTAAAAAAGAAGTCTTTTCATCTACTTTTACAAAAGCAGATAATGCTTTACTAGACATTTCTTGAGAACTTCCCACCCTAGTGTCCTCATCTAATTTCATACTAGAATAGGAATAAACCTTAGATGCAATTCTATATAGTTCGTTTTCATCTTTAAGTGCATTTAATAAATTTTCCCCAGTCTCTATTACTTTTCCCTCATATTTAGAATATTCCTCTGCTAAATTTAATACCTTGTTTAAATCTTCTTCCCAAGCCTTACTATCTACATACATAGATTCTAGATCCCAAGTATATTCTACTGGAATATCTTGTCTTTCTTTAAACTCTTTAGCCATTATAATTCCCCCTTATTTTAAAGTATTTAATGCCTCTATTATAATATTTCTTGCAATAGGTGCTGCAGTCTTACCACCAGTAGTGCCATCCTCTTCTAATACCACAGCTATGGCAATTTGAGGTTCATCTGCTGGTGCAAAACCTATAAACCAAGCATGTGTCTTTCCCGAAGGATTTTCAGCAGTGCCAGTTTTCCCAGCTACTCTAATATTTTTAATACTAGCATTTGTACCTGTTCCCCTTTTAACCACTTCTACCATCATATTTTTTACTTCATTGGCAGTAAAAACATCTGTAGCCCTAGATAATAGTTCAGGACTACTATTTTTAATTATCTTCCCCTCTGGGGATATGGCCTCTTTTACTAATATTGGTTTCATAATATCTCCTTTATTAGCAATTCCAGAGGCTACCATAGCCATATTAAGTGGTGTAACCAATACCTTCCCCTGACCAATGCTGGCGGCTGCTATATCAGTTTTACCTAAGTTCTCCTTATAGGGGAAAGTAGATTTTTGAGTGGGTAAATCAAAGGGAATGTTTTTATTTATCATAAATTTTTCTAATACTTCCCCCAATTTATCTTTCCCTAGTTCTACACCTTTTTCTGCAAAATAAGTATTACAGGATTTTGCTAGAGCATCTTCTAAATTAATTTGTCCATGCCCTTTTTCACTATAATCTTTAAGAACGTATCCATCAATTGTAGTACTTCCTGTACAATTATAATTTTTATCTATATTAGGATCGTTTAATATGCCAATAGTTGTCAATACCTTAAAACTAGAGCCTGGCGCATATAGTCCTGAAGTGGCCCTATTTAGAAATGGGCTATTTGTATCTTCCATTATATCATTCCAATTTTCCTTTAGACTGCTAGCATTAAAATCTGGCATACTTACCATAGAATATATTTCACCAGTGCTAGGATTCATAGCCACAATAGCACCTTTTTTCCCCGATAATTGTTCCCTAGTGTATTCTTGAAGATGATGATCTAAAGTAAGTTTTAAAGTATTTCCCTCGGTGCTTGGAAGTACTATATTTTTTAATTCATTTATAGGAGTGTTTTCAGATATATCCAATAATAAATTATTATATTGTAATTCTAAACCTACTTTTCCATATTCTCTATAACTATATCCTATAATATGGCTATAAAGATTTCCATAATTATAATATCTTTTAGAAACCTCCCCATCCTTTTCGCTATAAGCCAAGATTTTGCCATTTCTATCTATAATAGAACCTCTTAATACCTTTTCTTCATTTATCCATAGTCTTTTATTATAGGGATTATTTACTATTTTATCTGATTTGAACATCTGGAAAAAAGACAAATATACTATTAGTACTACAAATAGTAAACATATTCCAGATAATACTATGATTATTCTCTTTAGTTCCTTGTCCATATTGTCAACTCCTAAATTTCCTCTGAAGCTACTTGAAGTATGCCTAAGGCTATAAAACTAGATACCATAGAACTACCTCCATAACTAACAAAGGGTATGGTAATACCTGTTAATGGTATTAATTTTAATACTCCACCAAATATAATAAAGGATTGAATTCCAAATAATATGCTTATACCTAATGCTACTATTCTAAAAAATTTATCATCTTGAGAAATAGCTATTTTAAATCCTCTATATACTAAAATTAAAAATAACATTATAACACCTATGCCTGTAAATATACCCATTTCCTCGCAAATAGCTGAAAATATAAAATCTGTATATACCTCTGGAATAAAATCTGGATGCCCCAGTCCAATTCCAGTGCCAAAAAATCCACCTGTGGCTATGGCAAATAAGGATTGAGTTATTTGATAGCCCTTATTGTCTATATATTTCCATGGATCTAACCAAATTTGAAAACGAATCCTAACATGGTCAAATAGAAAATATCCTGCTACCCCAGCTACAATAAATAATAATAAATTATAAAGTATTAGTTTTCTATTTTCCTCATATATAAATTGTAAAGCTATAAATATAGAATAAAAAATTAGAACTGTGCCTAAATCTTTTTGCTTAAATAAAAATCCAATAAACAAATACACTGCTCCTGTTAAATAATAAGAACCATATTTTTTTTCTTTATAGTATTCATAATTTGCATAATAAGAAGCTATTAAAAAAATCAATAATAGTTTAATTATTTCTGTAGGCTGAAAGCTAAAGCTACCAATTTTAAGCCAGTTGGTTGAACCTTTTTTTGTAGTTCCAAATAAAAGTGTGGCGAGAAATAGAATAATCGCTAATATAAAATAGAGATTAGCCCAATCTCTCCATTTATCAATATTTTTTACAATAAAATATGTCATAAAAAATATTAAAATACCTATACCTATCCATATTACTTGTCTCATACCTAGGGCGGGATTTATTCTATAAATCATAATTATCCCAATGCTTAAAAGCATAGTAGTTATTAAAAATATATAATTATCTCCAGAAGATATTTTAGGTAATATAAAATTTGAAATATAAATCATTAATATTAAACTAATTCCAGATATTAGGGTAATTTTATCTAAGTTTTCCCTATCGTATATAAACAATAATGCTATAGCCATTAATTCAAATAAAACTAACAAGTTCCTAGGTCTTCTAGGGCTGGTTATTTTATCCAACATATTATCCCTACTCTCTATCTACATATAAAAACTCTACCTGTCCTATTTTAATTCTATCGCCATTTTTAATTTTTACTGCATCCATTATTTTTTCTCCATTAATATAAGTACCATTAGCAGAATTTAAGTCTTCTACATAAAAATCTCCTTCATCCTCTACTATTTTTAAATGATTTTTTGAAATATATGGGTCTTTTAATACTATTTTATTATTGCCACTTCTACCAATTGAAATCATCTCACCTAATGGATAATATTCCTTTACATTAAAGGACAAAGTGTTTTTATTATTTATAAGTTTTAAATATCTGCCTTCATCTGAGACTTCCTGAGAAATACCTTTTATATCTAAATATATTAATCTTATTATACTTAATATAAATAGATATATTATTACTATAAAAATATATTTGAATATTAAAGAAAAAATATTATACATAGCAAACCTCCAAATTTATTGTATCCAATTTTATATTACCATAAACTCTATATATTGTGAACAATATAATCTTTTCTTTATTTTAATTGCAATAAATATCTGGTATTATATATCTATTGGGAGGTGTTTAGATGGGTAAAAAATTAAAACGTTCTAGAACTGATAGGGTTTTCGCAGGAGTTTGTGGTGGAATTGGTGAATATTTTAATATTGACCCTGTAATAATTCGTATTATTTGGGTATTATTAGCTTTTATGCCTGGAGGACCAGGATTTTTAGCATATTTAATTTGTGCATTGATAATTCCTGAGGATGATGGAATGATTTATCAGGATAAGAATACAGATATGAAAAATAATACTGCCTTTTTCATAGGCATTGCCTTAATATTAGTTGGCGGAATAATGCTTAGCAAAATTATATGGCCTCAATTTACTCACAGAATAATGAATATAGGCAAATACTGGCCTGTGCTATTTATAATATTTGGGATTTATATCATAGTTAATCAGTCTAATAAGAGATAAAAATGGACTTTCAATATAGTCCATTTTTTATTTTATGAATTATATAAAATAGATTGGGAATAATATACTTTAGAAAATTCTAGGAGGGTACATATGAGAATACCTAAACATATAGGAATTATTCCCGATGGAAATAGAAGATGGGCAGTGGAAAATGGATTGTCTAAGGAAAAAGGCTATGACAAAGGCCTTGAACCAGGGCTTGAAATGTTTAAACTTTGTGAAAAAGCAGGAATAGAG
Source organism: Tissierellia bacterium (assembly GCA_036720245.1). Classification (GTDB taxonomy): domain Bacteria; phylum Bacillota; class Clostridia; order Tissierellales; family Tepidimicrobiaceae; genus JAAZMA01. The sequence continues at coordinate 32,326 of DAIMNI010000010.1, forward strand.
GAAATGACATATTATGGTTTCACCATGGACAATACTAAAAGGCCTAAAGTTCAAAGATTAGCCTTTACAGAAGCCTGTATAGATGCAGTAAAACTCTTAGCAAAGGAAAATGCCTCACTATTAGTAGTAGGCAATACTAGTTCTGATATGTTTCCCAAGGCCTTAATTCCCTTTACCATTAGAAGGCAGGTCTTTGGAAATGGTAAAACTAAAGTAAATTTTCTTGTAAACTATGGGTGGCAATGGGATCTAAAGGATTATAATCCTGAGGAAGCGGATTTTAATATTAAATCTCGAGATATTTCTAGGGTAGATTTGATTATTCGCTGGGGCGATAGAAGAAGGCTTAGTGGTTTTCCCCCAATTCAATCTGTATATGCAGATTTTTATGTGATAAAGGATTATTGGCCTGACTTTAAAGAAGAGCATTTTTATGATGCACTGGAATGGTACAATGAGCAAGATATTACCCTAGGAGGCTAAGCCTCCTTTTTTTCTTGCCTAAATTTTAGATAAATGCTAAAATTAATAAAAGATTGAAAGGAGGATTTTATGATAAAATCACAAAAAGGAATATATCAAATAATTTTAAAGGAAATTAGTAAAGATTATTTGAAATTTTACCATGAGGATTTTCTAAAAATAGTAAATCAAAATGATTTTCAGAATTATTTAGGGGAAATCTTATTGAAAAATAAATACGATGCTTTATCTTTAATGGAATTGTTTTATCCACTATATAAAAAGCATTGGGATATAGATAAAATAGAATGGCTTCAATATATTTATAATTGGACTTTAAAATTATCCTTTCCTGAAAAAGTTCATGAAGAATTTGACAAAGATTTAAAGCCCTTAATATTGTTTTTTTTAAATATTCTAAGAGTATTTTCTAAATATGAGTACCCCATTTCCTTTTTAAATGAAAATGAAGAAAATAGTAGTAATTATTTAAAGGAATACTTAAATTTTAAAAATGCCTTTTTAGACAATTGGATATATGAATTGATGAAATTAGATTTATCCATCACAGGCCATAATACTATAGAGCATGTAGTGGGGGTAAATCATTTAAGTTTGAATATAGCTAGGCAACTAAAAACTCTAAATCTGCCTATAGATTTAGGAATAGTGGCAGGTTCAGGATTAGGCCACGATATTGGTAAATATGGTGTTAGGGAAGAAGAAAATCATCTGGTACCATATTTACATTATTATTATACTGAAGAATGGTTTAATAGATTTAATGCAGAAAAAATTGGTCATATAGCTACTAATCATTCTACCTGGGATTTAGAATTAGAAAATCTCCCGCTGGAGTCCTTGGTATTAATATATGCAGATTTTAGAGTTAAAAATAAAGTAGAAAATAAAGAATATGGAATGCATATTTACACTTTAGAAGAAGCCTATGATATAATTTTAAATAAACTAGATAATCTAGATGTTAAAAAAGAAAAACGCTATGAAAAGGTCTATAGAAAATTAAAGGATTTTGAAGATTATATATTAAGCCTTGGGGTAGATACTAACTTAGGTGAAGGCTTAAATCCTATGATAATAGATAAGCCTTTTTCCCTAATGGAAAATGAAGATATAGTGGATAATTTAAAGTATTTTGCAATTGAACACAATATAGATTTAATGGCTAAATTTTTAGATGATACTTCCTTTAATAATATAGTAGAAATGGCACGTTCTGAATACAATTGGCGAAAGCTTCGATTGTATCTTCAAATATTTAGAGAATATTCCACTTATCTAACTCAGAAGCAAAAAATGATTACCATATATTTTATGGTGGATTTATTATTCCATAAGGAAGAAGATATTAGAAAAGAGGCTGCTGAATTAATCGGCTTATTAATCAGCCAATATGATGAAGAATATAGAAAAGAAATACCCAAATCTATAAAAAAATCAAAACCCAAAAATACCAGTGAAGAAATACTAGATAATTTATTAAATTATATACTATACCCAAATCATAAAATTGAAGAATCTCCTATTGAATGGCAATATAATTTAAAAACCATAATAAAATCACTATTTTATAATTCTAATACAAGAAATTATAAAAAATACTCCAATATTTTAATAAAATACTATAAAAACTACGAAAGCATTTCTCCAATAGGACAATTATATTTATCCCAGACTATAAAATATATTCCCATATATCATTTAAGTAAAGAAAGTTTAAACAAATATCAAAATTATATTATAAAACAATTAAATTCTAGTTTTTTAGAAATTAGACTTACTACTTTAGATATTATAGATGGAATATACAGGGAGTTTTGGGATGATAATAATTTTAAAACCATGCTTAAAAATTGGCTTTTAGAAAATATTAATGCTTCTTCTTACACGGCAGAAAATTATCTAAAATATAAAATAGGACTAAAGCTTAATATAGAAGAAAATCTATTAACAATACTTAAAAATAATTATAAAAAAGATGAAGAAAATATTTCGGAAGTATTTCTAAAAAATCTTAAAACTGCTACTGATTGGATGAACAAAAAAATCAATATAGATATACTCTATGATCAAGTAAAAAGATCTCCAGATACTACAGGCCTTCACACTGGTATGCATTTTTGTAATTTATTAAAGGTTTCAGCAGTAGAAAAAGTTCGTAATTATGCAGGTCATACTTTATTAAATATATTCGAATTTTTATCTTTAGGTGAGAGAAATGATATAGCCATAGAACTAATTAGGGCTTTAGAAATGCAAAACTATCAATTTACCAAATATATACCAGATTATTTAGGTCGACTATTATTATATTTGCGTCCTACAGAATTAGATGAAATAATAGATGATTTTGAAGAAAAAATCAAACAATCTAATACACAAATAGTTTTTTTGCTTTTAAAAACCACTGGAATATGTATAGAACATTATTCTAAATATAAAGATAGATTTAAAGAAGATGAAAAGATCTATGAAAAAAGGCTATATCGATTATTGGGGATATTATTAAGTGGCATGAGTTCCTATGATAAGGAAATAAAAACTGAATCTTTCAGAATACTTGGTAGCCAAGTGTTTAATTCTAATAATCTATTATTAATAGAAAAATATCATATATTCTCCTTAATAGGCAAAAAAATGTTTACATTATTGCCCCAAAAAGAAGAGGATAAGTTTTTGTTTTTAAATAATTCGGTTTCTTTAAATCATGTTTATAGATTTATTCTGGATTATGAATTTTATTATGGAAATATTGAAATGCCCAGTAAGGATAAAATAGCTTTTTTCCCCGGTAGCTTTGACCCTTTTTCCCTAAGCCATAGGGAAATTGCACTGGAAATTAGAGATTTAGGATTTGAAGTTTATTTAGCTGTAGATGAGTTTTCCTGGTCTAAGAGGACCCAGCCTCATAAATTTCGAAGAGATATTATAAATATGACCATAGCTCAAGAAAAGGATATATTTCTTTTTCCTAGTGAAATCCCCATCAATATTAGCAATGATAGAGATTTATTAAAATTAAAAGATTTATTTGCTACTAGACAGGTCTATATGGTAATAGGCACAGATGTATTGATCAATGCTTCTGCCTATGATAGAGATGGGGAATTAAATAAATTGCCCCATATAATATTTGATAGAAAATCTCAACAATCTAGAGAAAATGATGAAATACTTTTAAAAAAGAGACTCGAAAATCTTAAAGAGGAGGTCCTTATACTTAGTCTGCCTCCCCAATATGAAGATATTTCATCTACTGAAATAAGAAGTTCTATAGATTTAAATAGAGATATTTCAAGGCAAATAGATCCATTAGCACAACAATATATTTATAAATATGGTCTATATTTACGAGAACCCCAATATAAATCTCTAATTCAGACTAAAACTATTGAAATAGAAATAGTGGAGGATTTAAAAGAAGATTTTATAGAATATTTAGAGCGAGAATTTGGACATGAATTATATATGAAATCACTCTATGAGTTAGAAAACAAATTAGAATATAAAATACTATTGGTGAAAAATGCAAAATATAATTCCATATTGGGATTTTCTACATTTTATTGGGTTCCTTCTAATCAATTATTTGAAGAATTTAAAGATAGGGATATAACAGAATACTTAAGAATTCATTCAAGGGGAAAATTACTTGTTTTATCTGGTATATATACTAAATATAATAGTGATTATTTAATCGAGACTGTGTTAAATGAAACTTTAGCCTATTCCATAGTAGAGGATTATAATTATGCCATATTTAAAAATGAACTAAGCTATAAAAATCGAAGGGATTTAGAAGAAAGTTTAAAAATTCAGGGATTTAAAGAGACTCCTTTTAATTACAATAGTAGTCCTATATTTATGGTAGATATGAATAATCCTATGACATTAAATCAGAATTTAGAAAATTTATTAAAGCCACCCTATGATACTAATCCACAAATACTAGATGTTATAGGGAAAACTAGGAAGGAATTAAAAAAGTCTTTATCTAATTTATATCCTGGAGAACTATTATTGTCCTTTAATAGAGATATGATTTATAGTAAATTAATACAAAAGATTTGCGATACCAATAAAGTGCCTATAATACAAGGCGAAAATAGAAAACTTGGTCCAAATATTTGCGTTCCCTTTGGCTCTATACTAAATGGAATGATTTTACCAAATACTGTTACAAAAACTATGCATACAGAAAAAATATTTAATTCGAGTATTACAGATTTTACTATTGCAAATTATCCCAATTATCTAAGTTTAAAAAATCAAGCTAAAGTATTTAATTCTTTCAATAGACCTATGATTTTAGTAGATGATTTATTGCACAAGGGGTATAGATTAAATGTAATAGAACCTATTATAAAAGAGGCTGATATAAATATCAATAAAGTTATAGTAGGAATACTTACAGGCCGAGGCAAGGAAATTGGGGATATTAAAAATCTAGATGCGGATGCTGCCTATTTTGTACCTAATTTAAAATCTTGGTTTAACGAATCAGATCAATACCCTTTTATGGGTGGAGATATGGTCTATAGGGAAGGTACTGATTATGACAATTTAATTCCAAGTATAAATTTAATACTACCCTATGCCTCCCCATCCTTTATTAAAAGCACTACTGGAGAGGCCATATACACTTTATCAGAAACCTGCTTAATTAACACTATAAAAATATTTAAAATAATAGAACAAGTTTATCAAGAAACTAATGAGAAAAGTTTAATTATAAGAAATTTAAGTGAAGTTTTAACTGCCCCAAGAAGGCCAGACAACTATAGTTCTATAGAATACTATGGGAATAAAAAACCTTCAATATGTTTAGAATCAGATTTAGAACATTTAATTAGAATTGAAAATATAATCCATAAAGACTTTTATAGAAAGTAGGGATAATATGTTTAATTTTTATAAATACAAAGATAAGTATTTTTTCTCACTAGAAGAATACAATAATTTTCATGCTATTAGTGAAGAGAAAGCTAAATTTAATAGTGAAAATTTGTATTTCTTAAATAAAAAAAATCCTTTAAAATCTAGACAAAACTTTTTAATAAATCACCCTTCCCTATTATTTAATGAAGAAGAAAATATCCATCTATTGCTTTTAGATAACGAGGATTATTCTAAAAAAGTACCTAATTGGATAATGGATAAAATTAATCAAAATATGGTAATATCCATAAATACTAATTATCCTAATTGGGAAGATATATTAAAATTAGAAAGTAGAAATAAGTGGAAATTAAATCTATTGGCTTTAGGAGATGTTGGCAGTACTTTGGCCATAGGCTTAAGATTATTGGGAGAAGAAACTATCGAAAGCATAGGAATATATGATAGAAATGAAAATCAACTTCAAAGATGGGAATATGAACTAAATCAGATTAGAAGATCCTTTGAGGAAAAAGCCCTTCCACCAGTTTATATTGTTAATGAGGAAAAATTATTTGATTGTGATATGTTTATATTTTGTGCTTCAAGAGGCATACCGCCAGTAGGCAGTCAAGTAAAAGATGTTAGAATGGCTCAATTTAATTCTAATTCGGAAATAATAAAAGAATATGCTATTTTGGCTAGAGAAAAGGATTTTAAGGGGATCTTTGCAGTAGTATCGGATCCAGTGGATTTATTATGTAAAGTGATTTTTTTAGAAAGCAATAAAGATGAAAGTGGAAACTTTGATTTTAAAGGCCTCACTTCAAATCAAATCATAGGCTATGGACTAGGGGTTATGAATGGAAGAGCCTCTTATTATGCAGAGAAATCCAAAGAAACTATTCACTATTTAGATGAAGGCAGAGCCTTTGGCCCCCATGGAGATGGGCTTATAATAGCTGATAGTATAGAAAATTATAATGAAGAATTATCTAATTATTTAACTGATAAAACCATTAATGTCAATAAAGAAGTGCGAAAATTAGGCTATAAGCCCTATGTGGCACCTAGTTTATCCTCTGGCGCATTATCTATTGTTTCTACCATCCACGGGGATTGGTTTTATGGTTCTACCTATATGGGAGAGGCCTACATAGGTTCTAAATGTAGATTGAAAAACAATCAGCTAGAAATAGAACAATTGCCTTTACCAGATGCCCTGTTTAATAAGATAAATAATACATATGAAAGGCTAGTGAGTATTATATGATGGAATATTATTTAATTCTACCAGAAAAATCTTCTATATTTTTAGATAAAATGATATACAATACTTTGGGAAAAAACTCCTATGGTATTCTTAATCACCATATGGATTTACCAGATTTAAGAAATAAAAAAATTATTTTTGCAGTAGAACTGCCTATAACTGGAGAGAGTAGTAATTTAAATAATATATTCCATCAACTATTTTTAAGGGGAAAAGATGCCCTATATGGTTCTAGTGCCATAATATTAGTCCATAGTAATTACCAATTATTTACCAAAACAGCTGCTCAGTCTATAATATTTAAAGCAAATTTACTAGGTTGTAGATTTGTAGGGCGACCTATAGTAGAGGCTACAGGAAATTTAGACAATTTTATCCCTTTAAAAAAAGTATATAGTATGGATTTAGAGGAGATTTGTCTATATCAATGTAGAGAATTAGGTGAAAGACTTATTAATGATAATATTTACAACATAAAAAGTCCTAAAGTATTGGCATTACATTCTAGTAATCGAGAAACCTCCAATACTTTAAGCTTATGGGATATGGTAAAATCAAATTTAAATATGAAAATTCAGGAAATAAATATAGGCAATGAGAGTATTTTAGATTGTAAGGGCTGTCATTATAAAGCCTGTAAATATTTTGGAAATGAAATGAAATGCTTTTATGGTGGAATAGTAGTAGAAGAAGTATACCCTGCTATATTAGAATCTAATATTTTAATATTTATTTGCCCAAATTACAACGATATGTTAGGAGCAAATATGGTAGCCCTAATAAATCGATTAACTGCCCTATTTAGAAAAACTAAATTTTATGATAAAAGTATATTTGCCATTATAGTCTCTGGCCATTCTGGCGGGGATGCTTTGGCTAAACAGTTAATAAGTAGTCTAAATATAAATAAGACCTTTAGACTGCCTCCATATTTTTCCCTAATGGCAACAGCTAATGATAAAGGAGCCATTTTAAATGTACCCAATATAGAAAATCATGCAAAGAATTTTGCTAAAAATATAGTCTAAAAGAAAATAAGTTTACCTTTACAATCTAGATTGTAAAGGTAAACTTTTATTTATCTTATATTTATATATTTCCACTTATTAGTCCTAAATCTTAATTTTATCAAAGCCCATCTTACTAATTGATCACAGAACATCGCATACCAGGCACCTATTAATCCTAATTGCCATACCATAATAAATAAATAGGCTAAAGCTACCCTTACAATTAGTACAGAGAAAAATATGGTTATTAAAGTCCACACTGTATCTCCTGCTCCCCTTAGTCCCCCCGCTGTAATCAATTGGGAGGATTGAAAAGGTTGCACAAATGCCATTACTTTAAGTATCTTCGCAGCCTCTCTTATTACCTCCGTATCTTTTGTATATAGACTGGCTATAAAAGAGCCAAAGAAAAATAGCATTATACCCATAGCAGCAGCAATTACGGCACCAATTCTCCCACTGGTTTTAATATACTTTTCTGCTAAATCTGAATCCTTTGCCCCTAGACTTCTTCCCGTTAAGGAAGAGGCTGCAATACCAAAGGCTTGCCCCGGTGTGAAGGAAAGATTTAATATATTTAAACAAATTTGATGAGTGGCAAAAGCTACAGTTCCCAAAGAAGAAACTAATCGAACAAAAATTAAAACCCCTACCCTAAAGGCAATTTGCTCCAAAGATGCAGGTATGCCAATATTTATTAAATTGTACATTATATCCTTATTAAATTTAAATTTATTTTTAAAGTTTATTTGAATAATAGTATTTTTCTTTAATATATGTCTAATTAGCAATATGGAGGCTACCATTTGTGAAAAAGTGGTGGAAATTCCTGCTCCAGTAACACCTAGTTTTGGAAAACCAAACATACCATAAATAAGCACTGCATTTCCAATTACATTTAAAGTATTTGCTTTAATATTAACATTCATGGGTGTTTTAGTATCCCCTGCTCCCCTAAGTACTGCATATATGGAAAAATTAAAAGCCTGAAAAACAAGACCGATAATTATTACTTTAAAATAATTTTTACCATACATTATGGTATCACTATGGGCACCTACTAATTTCATTATTTTTTCTGTATAAAGCAGCCCTAATATAAACATGGGTAATACTAATAAAACTTGAGTCAAAAGTATTATATGTTTTACTACAGATTCTATTCTATCCTCTTTATGTGCTCCTATATATCTAGCTACCATGGCTGTGGCACCCACATTTAAGGACTGGACTAAAGAAAGGGCTAGAAACACCACCTGATTTGTAATCCCTACTGCTGCAATAGATGCTGCTGCTTCACCTGGATTGGCAATTCTCCCAAGCATCATCATATCTACCATACCAAAAAGGGTACCTAAAAATACTTCTATTAATACTGGTCCTGCAGTTTTAAGTACTGTATTTCTTATTTCCCTATTATTACTATAAATTTCCTCCATCATATCACCTCACAAGTTTAACTTCGATACTCTAAATATTATAGCACAAATTTAACAATATTCAAATTTTCCATATTTATATATAAAAAAATGCCACAAACTCCTAATAGTTTGTGGCATTTTTTTATATATTTTTATTTCTCGTATTTTTCTTTTATATATTTATCTATACCAGCTGCAGCGTCCTTTCCTGCACCCATAGCAAGTATTACTGTGGCAGCACCGGTAACAGCATCTCCACCAGCAAATATACCTTCTCTAGAAGTTTGTCCAGATTCATCTGCTACAATACATTTACGTTTATTTGCTTCTAATCCTTTTGTAGTTGATGGTATAAGTGGATTTGGTGAGGTACCTAGAGCCATTATTACTGTGTCTACATCAAATTCAATTTCTGAACCTTCAATTGGAATAGGTCTTCTTCTACCAGAAGCATCAGCTTCTCCTAATTCCATCCTTTGGCATCTAATTGCACTTACCCATCCATTTTCATTGCCTATTATTTCTACAGGTGAAGTTAAGAATTCAAAATTAACTCCTTCTTCCATAGCATGATGTACTTCTTCTACTCTAGCTGGAAGTTCTTCTTCTGTTCTTCTATAAACTATATATGCTTCAGCACCAAGTCTTAAGGCGGTTCTAGCAGCATCCATTGCCACATTTCCTCCACCTATAACTGCTACTTTTTCCCCTACTTTTATAGGTGTGTCATAATCTTCTCTAAAAGCCTTCATTAAATTGTTTCTAGTTAAGAATTCATTTGCAGAAAATACTCCGTTTAAATTCTCACCAGGAATTCCCATAAACATTGGAAGTCCAGCACCTGAACCAACAAATACTGCATGGAAACCTTCCTTTTCCATTAAATCATCAATAGTTACAGTTCTACCAATTATTACGTTGTTTTCAATCTTTACTCCTAATTTCTTTAGATTTTCTATTTCTGGCTTTACTACGCCTTCTTTAGGAAGTCTAAATTCTGGAATTCCATATATTAATACTCCACCAGATTCATGTAATGCTTCAAATATGGTTACATCATAGCCTTCTTTGGCCAAATCCCCAGCACAAGTAACCCCTGCTGGGCCTGAACCTATTACAGCCACTTTATAGCCATTCTTTTCTTTGGTTTTTCCTACATCTATATTGTGCTCTCTAGCCCAATCTGCTGCAAATCTTTCAAGTTTTCCTATGGCGACTGCATCTCCCTTTTTACCTAAAATACAAGTACTTTCACATTGGGTTTCTTGTGGGCAAACCCTTCCACAGACTGCTGGAAGTGCAGTATATTTTGCAAGTGCCTGAGCAGCTTCTTCAAATTCTTCTGCTGCAATATGTCCTATAAATTCTGGTATATTTATATTTACAGGGCAATTTGGTCTACAAGTAGGTTTTTTACATTGTATACATCTTTTTGCTTCTCGTACTGCCTCTTCTTCTGTATAGCCAAGGCATACTTCATCAAAATTTGTAGCTCTAACCTTTGGGTCTTGACTGCTTATTGGGGTCCTAGTAAATCTATCCATTATTTAGCACCTCCATCTAGACCTAATTTCTTGCATTGACATTCATGCTTTCCATGTTCGTATTCTTCATTTAATTTTCCTTCTTCTGTCTTATATTGAGTTTGTCTCTTCAAAGCCTCGTCAAAATCTACAAGATGTCCATCAAATTCTGGTCCATCTACACAAGCAAATTTAGTTTCATTTCCTACAGAAACTCTACAGGCACCGCACATTCCTGTACCATCTACCATAATAGGATTAAGGCTTACTACTGTTGGTATTTCCAATTTTTTTGTAAGTAATGAAACAAATTTCATCATTATCATAGGGCCAATGGAAATACATTGATCATATTTTTTACCTTGATTTTTAACTAAATCTTCTAAACAAGCAGTTACCATACCATTAAAACCATAACTACCATCGTCAGTAGCAATGTATAGATTACCTGCTACATCTCTAATCTTATCCTCTAAGATCACTAAATCTTTAGTTTTAGAACCTACTATTACATCTGCATCTATGCCTCTTTCATGAAGCCATCTTACCTGAGGATATACAGGTGCTGCACCAACGCCTCCAGCTACAAAAATATACTTTTTCTTCTTTACTTCTTCTAAGTCCATATTTACATAATCGGAAGGTTTTCCTAAAGGACCTACAAAATCTTTAAAATATTCTCCTTCTTCTAAGGCAACCATTTTTTTAGTAGAACTCCCCATGGCTTGTACAACTATATTTACTGTGCCTTTTTCTACATCATAATCACAAATGGTTAAAGGAATCCTTTCTCCAGATTCATCAGTTATTATGATTACAAATTGACCTGGTTGTGCTGAATTGGCCACCCTTGGGGCTAAAATATCCATGGAATAGATATTAGGGGCAAGTTCTTCTTTTCCTACAATTTTATACAATTGATACTCCTCCCTCACTAAATATTGTCATTTTAATTATATAGTATTTATTACAATTATTAAAGTATAGTTATTTATATGACTAATAATATTATAACCTATCTTGCAAATTAATCCAAAGTATAAAGTCTTATAAGTAAATCCTTTTAAATCTTATTAATTTGCTAGATTTTGTCATATATTTCACAATAATGTACATACTTAATATACCATAATTCATTTTTGAATTCAATAAAATAAACCATATTACTACATGAGTTTAATTTCCCCCATCTAAATGAATTTTTATAATAATATATATAAAAAAGCAAACAAATCTAGGGATAATTTAGACACGAAGAAACTTATTTTATTATATTTGACGTATGTCAAATATTTATGTATATTAAGTGTTAAAATATAATTATAAAATCTATGGAGGGATATTATGGCGAATAAATCTTATACAGATACAATTAATGAAATTGTAAGTACACATCATAAATATTTACAAAGTGAAATGCCAGGGATAGCTAAATTAAGCTCTACTATATTAAGGGTTCATGGCAGGGAACATAAAGAGTTAAGAGATGTTCATAGACTTTTTAATAATACTAAGACAGTTTTAGAACAAATTTTAATCATAAAAGAAGTGGATATATTTCCCTATATTAAAATGTATGAAAGAAAACCGTCTAAGGAATTATTAGAAGAAATAATACCTAATTTAAGAGAATTAGATAAGGATTATATGGAAATAGAGGATAATCTAAAAGAGTTAAGAGAAATAACAAATGACTATACCCCACCAGATGATGGCTGTGAGACTTATGATAAGACTTTTGAGAAATTGGAGGAATTTGATAAAATTGTATTGGAAAACATTAAAGTGGAAAGAGATTTGTTTTCTGGATTGAGATAGGACAGGGGGGACAATTCCTATCTGTCCCCGATGTTTACCACCACAAAATGTTCCACCCCATCATCTATTAAATCAATATATCCTTCCTCTCGGATTACCCCATCCAATAATATTCTCCCTAGCCCCTTATTAAAATTATTTACTTCTATATTATAATTAGTGGAATCATATCTATATCTAATACTGTACTTTTCCCAATCTTTAGGTATACATGGATTTATATATAATTTGTTTTTTTCTATTTTAAATCCTAATATATTTTCTAAACCTACTTTATACATCCAACCAGAGGAACCTGTATACCAAGTCCAGCCCCCTCTACCTAAATGTTGGGGATTAGTATATACATCGGCGGCCATTACATAAGGTTCTACTTTATATTTGGCACATTCTATTAAGGATTTGCTATGGTTTATAGGATTTATCATCTTAAATAATTCATAGGCCTTATCTTCTTCTCCTAATAAGGCAAAGGCTTGAATTACCCATATAGCTGCATGGGTGTATTGGCCTCCGTTTTCCCTCACTCCCGCTACATAGGATTTAATATATCCTGGGTCTAGATCTGTATTTTCAAAAGGAGGGGTTAATAATGCTATTATGCCTTCCTCATTATTTATTAAATACTTTTCTACAGAATTTAGGGCAGTTCTTACTCTTTCAATATCTCCTGCACCAGAAATAATAGCCCAAGACTGTGATATAGAATCTATAATACATTCAGTATTTTCCTTTGAGCCAATGGGAGTGTCATTATCAAAAAATGCCCTTTTGTACCATTCTCCATCCCAAGCATTTTTTTCAATTGCAGTTTTTAGGTTTAATATAATCCTCTTATATTTTTCTATTCTTTCAATATCCCCCTTACTTTCACATATAGGAATGAAAGATTTTAAAACTGTAATTATAAACCAAGCTAACCATACAGACTCCCCACGGCCTTTATAGCCAATTTTGTTCATTCCATCATTCCAATCCCCTCCACCCATCAAAGGCAATCCTCTTTCTCCAAAATTGAGGGATTTTTCAATGGCCCTAATACAATGTTCATATACTGTGCCTATGCTCTTAGATATAGAAGGTACCTCATATCTTTCTTTTTCATCTTCCCTTAAAATGGGACTTTCTATAAAGGGGATTTCTTCCTTTAATATACTTTCATCTCCTGTTTTTAAAATATATTCTGCTACACCTAATGGTAGCCACAATAAATCATCAGTATATTTACTTCTAATCCCCTTATGAACTTCTGAATCTGGTATAGGATGCCACCAATGCTGTACATCTCCCTCTTCATATTGATGTCTACAGTTTTCAATTATTTGCCTTCTACATTCACTAGGTATATGATATAGAACATTCATAGTATCCTGCATCTGATCCCTTGCTCCAAAGGCGCCACCTACTTGATAAAAACCTGTCCTTCCCCAAATCCTACATACAATAGTTTGATATATTAGCCAATTATTCATTAAATAATTCATACTATTGTCTGGAGTATTTATTTCTATAATGCTAAGTTTTTCCCTCCAAAATTCTTTTATTTCTTCTAAGGATTTTTTAACTGTTTCAATATTCCTATATTTATTGATTAATTTATGGCCGATTTCCACATTTTCATTTTCTCCTAATAAAAATACCAATTCTTTTTCCTCATTGGGCTTAAAATTCAATTCGATTTCTATTGCCCCACATGGGTTTAGGCCAAAACCTGTGCTACAAAAAAGTCTTTCTCTTTTTAAAGCCCCTGGCATTTTATAATTTGGCATCCTTCCTATAAATTCTAATCTATCTCCAGTATAGGATTTGATTTCTTCTGAAGTACCCATAAATATAGTGCTATTTTTAAATTCAATATTGGTGGAGTTTTTAATTTTAAATATTCCCTCACTTATTTCACTTTCCAATAATTTTTCCGTCTCCTGATCTATTACTCCCAAAACTGGCCTAATATAATAAAATAGGCTAATTTTTCTTTCCATATTTGTATTATTTTTTAATTTAATTAAGTTTATTTTAATGCTATCTCCTTTAGGTACAAATATTGTCAATTCCTGCTGTATTCCATAACTATTGTGTTCAAAAGAAGTAAACCCTAGTCCATGGGTAATTATATATTCTCCACTATCCCTAATGGGTTTAGGAGTAATGCTAAATACTTCACCTGTATTATTATCTCTTAAATAAATTATTTCTCCTGGATTCTCCATTATTAAATCATTATACCAAGGAGTTAATTTATTTTCCCTACTATTTTTAGACCAAGTAAAGCCAGTGCCCATTTCAGTAATAATAAATCCAAAATTCTCATTGGCTATTACATTAGTCCAAGGCATTGGAGTATTAATATCTTTACTTAATTTTATAATATATTCTCTCCCATCCTGACTAAAACCTCCATAACCATTGAAATAATCCAATTTCAATATTTTGTTTTCCACTTCATAATAGGTCTTTTCCCCACTAAATTCCATTAAAGGTATTAAAACTTCTCTAGGTTTGTCTACAATAAATCCTTTTTCCCCATTTACTATTAAATCTGCCCATTTATAAAATAATGCTATATCTTCTCTTTCCATGGCATTTTTATTTTTTAAAAATATTCCCCCTACATCTATTCCCTTTTCATAGATAATTTCTCTAATATTTTTAAATAGAGGTTGATGATAGGTAGATTTTTCTTCATTTAATATAATTAAATCTACTTTTATTCCCTTATACAACCAATATTCATAGGCATCTAGAAACTTTTCTATATTCTCTAATCCTTCCAGTGTTTTTATAGTGATTAGCACCATAGGATTATCCCCAGAAATACCATAGGCCCATAGACCTTCTTTTCCCTTAATATTAGCTTTTAATATATATTTATATTTAGCCTTAAAATTAGATTGTAAATAAAATAAATAGGGAAGTAATTCTTCTGCAAATCCTATGTTTTTCTGATTTAGTTTTAAAAAATCTATTTCAACTTGGGATTTAATATTGGACAAATCCCTAGCCATTATAATATTTTCTTTGATACTGTATTTATTTAATATATCTATTGCCTCTTCCCTAGTATAAGCTAGGGCTGTTATATAGTATATATTTACTTTTTCTTTAGGTTTAATTCTTATTTTTTTCCCAATGCTCATAATAGGGTCTAATACCACACCAGTAGTATTACTTAAACCTTTTATTACTCCACTTGGATTTTTTAGGGAGTTCCCCCTACCAATAAATTTATTTCTATCAGTTTCGTATTGAAATTTTTCCTGTTCTTCTTCAAATACCCTAATACCATGTAAAATCCACGAGTCCCTTAATTCCTCTGTTCTCTTTCTTCTATAGGCTAGTAGCCCTTCCATATCTTCTAAAGTTTCAGTTTTTATAAATAAATTATTAAAAGCAGGATGAGACATATCAGAGTTAAGACTTTCCCCCAATATTTCAAAATAAGATATGGTCTCTAATAATCTTTCTTCTTCCCCATTATTAATTAAAGTTATTTTTCTAATCTCCCCTAATTCCTCTGGCAATAAAAACACTTCCATTTTAGTTTCCATATCCCCATCTTTCCGATGAAAATTAGCACTATAAGGGGAAAATTCTACATTATAATAATCGAGCTCACTATATAATGGGGCAAATCCCGATGACCAAATCTTATTGTCCTTTAAATCCTTAATATAAATAAATTGCCCATAGGGAGTAGAGAGAAAATCACTTCTCCATCTATTGATAAACACATTTCCCTCTTTAGAAAAACCTTCTCCTCTATTGTTTATCATTAGGGAATAAGTACTAGAAGATAATATAT
The DNA here is from genome assembly GCA_036720245.1 of Tissierellia bacterium. Classification (GTDB taxonomy): domain Bacteria; phylum Bacillota; class Clostridia; order Tissierellales; family Tepidimicrobiaceae; genus JAAZMA01. Next base: position 48,534 of record DAIMNI010000010.1, read on the forward strand.
GACATTTAATATTTTCTAAATCTGATTTTACATATACTCTATTTTTATAAGGCCTCTTCTTTATTTTTATAACCTTTTTCTCTTTCAAGTTTTCCTTTTCCTTTGAAATTATAGGCCTTAAAGGTACTTTTTCCTGTAATAATAATTCTCCACATTTCATTTGAGGGTCCCTATGAAATCTATTTACCATGATATCCTTATTTAATAAATTATTTATAGAAATGAGGATCATGCCTTGATGATGGCTCATATATGATTTGACTATACCTTTGTCTAAATGTTCTGGCAATCTAAATAAAGTATAATCCACCGCTTCATAATAACCATATTTTCCCCTTATACCTTCAGATTCTAACGCTTTAATATTTTTTAAAGCCCCTAGATAATCTAATTTTAGTGCAAGAAAACTACTATAAGGTGATATTACTAATTCCTCCTTTAAACCCCGTTTAAAGCCTAGTGAAGGTATGCCAAAAGCCTTATATTGATAATTTAACTGTCTATCAAAGGCAAAGAAACCAGATTCCGAAATTCCCCAAGGTACCTTATGGCTATTGCCATAACTTTTTTGAACTTTAATACTAGTTTTATTACTTTCATCTATTAGGCTATTTTTATAATCCCTTAATATTAGAGAGGACATTAAATATTCAAACATAGTTCCCGACCAAGAAGCTAGTGCCAAATATCCTTTTTCTTTTATTAGAGACTTTCCTAAATAATTCCAATGATTAATTGGTACCTCTCCCCTAGATATGGCTATATAGGATGTAGTTCGAGCTTCAGAGGCTAATAAATCATAATAGGATTTTAGTACATTCCCCTCATCTACATTGTAACCAATATAAAACAAATTCCTTTTTCCATCATATAAGGGACTAAATTTTGTATTATTTATTAAATTTTCAATTCGTCCAATTAATTCACTTATTTTATCCTCTAGAGGTGGGATTTTTCCCTGATATTCCTTTAATCCTTCCTTCAATATTATTAAAAACGCCAAAAGGTTTCCAGAATCTACTGTGGAAACAAAAATAGGCTTTAAAGGCTTTAAATTTTCTGTATTATACCAATTGTATAAATG
>DAIMNI010000073.1:0-6652 GCA_036720245.1 Tissierellia bacterium
ATTGTTCGGGAAAATTATTTTCCGAAATTTAAGGAAAAGTACTTGCCGTTTACAGGAGATTACAAGAAAGTAATATTAATTAACAATCTTTACTCTAGAGTTATCAATTCATATTCAACAGAAATTATAAAGGATGTAAAAGTTGGAGATATTTTAGAAATAAAACTACCTGTTTATAAGGATGGATTGGAGAAATATGAAAAATTTAAAGTAGAGGTTTCAGGTATAATGGATAATACTTATATTGCAACTCAAGACGGTGATCCTGAATTTTTAGGTGGACAAATAATTTTTAGAGAAGATGATTATAAAGAATTAACTAATCAAAAAAATTATAATAAACTTTTTATTATGGTTGAAGACGGTGAACTGGAGCCTATTGAAGAAAAGATAGAACAAATAGTTAAAGACTATTCCTTCTCTTTAGTGGGCGGTAAAAATGAAGGTAAGAAATATATAATACTAACTTCAGAACAAAGATTAGATATCATATATCAGATTTTAATGATATTAATATTATCTGTAAATATCATTGTTATTGTGAGAAGTAATATTGTTTCAAGGACAAAAGAATTATCAATTTTAAGAGCAATTGGAATGAATACTAGAGGTTTAAAAAAGATAATACTAGTTGAATCAGAAATATATGGTATTATTGCTTCCATATTAACTGCAATTTTTGGGATATATGATTATAATAAAGGCATTTCAAGAATAAATAGTGTAAGTTTAGAAGCGGGTTTTACTCAAACTCTTTCTTATGGAATTCCTTTTAAGCAGATATTAATAGTTTTTATAATTTCTATCGCAATGTGTTTTATTTCAGTATATATTTCTAAAGATAAAATTGAAAATCTTAATATAACTGAAGGAATTTTAACAAGTGAATAGTTAATTGAAGAAGTTGAAAAATAAAAAGAAATAAGTAGGATATTACTTATATAACAAAAAGTTGATAATAATTGATGAGGGGTAAGGTAAGAAATTATGAAAAAATTAAGAACAGACAATCTAAAGAAAATCTATGGAAAAGGAAAGAATGAAGTTCACGCACTAGATGGTGTAAGTATTGAAATAGAACCACATAAATTTACAGCTATAATTGGTGCCAGTGGATCAGGTAAGAGTACATTTTTACATTGTGCAGCAGGACTTGATAAACCAACTTCAGGAAAAGTATATTTAGATGATAGAGATATTTATAATTTAAATGATGATAGTTTATCAGAAATAAGAAGACAGGAGTTTGGATTCGTGTTTCAAAGCTATAACCTTATTCCTGTAATAAATGTATATGATAATGTGATACTTCCAGCTTCAATAGATGGAAATAAGGTGGACAAACATTATATAAATGAGCTTATAGAAAAGTTCGGTTTAAAATCACAAATAGTGAAATTTCCAAATGAACTTTCAGGAGGACAACAACAAAGAGTTGCAATAGCAAGAGCTCTTTCAAACAAACCTTCTATAATATTTGCAGACGAACCAACGGGAAATTTAGATTCAAAGACAACTAAGGAGGTAATGGATATATTTAAAATATGCGTAAAAGAATTTAATCAAACTCTAGTTATGATAACTCATGATGATAGGATAGCAGAAACGGCAGATAGAATAATAACTATAAGTGATGGGAAGATAATTAAGGATTCAAAAAGTTTAAGTAATTGAGGTATCCCGATTAAAAAACAAAATATAAGAAATAAGCTAAAATAATAATTCAAATAAAATTTTAATATATCTGCACTTTTTAAAGTGATAAATAATAACCCGGGCAAAAATGTAGCTATTGCAACTCATGGCACTTGAGTATATTAAAGAGATTGAAATTAAATAATATAAGGGGAGGAATAATAATATTTACTTTAGTTACAATATAGAATATAATAATATAAATGCAAAGAAAAGGAAAGTAACTTTAAGAATACTTTTACAGAGAGTTCCAGCTGGTGAGAAGGAGCAAGGGATATTAAAGTGAAAATGGCCTTGGAGCAGTGCACCGAGATCTTAGGATTTAGGCTGCAATGGGTTCACCCATTATAGTGATAGAGTATAATTGCAATTTTGTAACGTACTCGATAAGGCTTATATCGTGAGGTATAAGTAAATTAGGATGGTAACGCGAAGGCTAACTCTCGTTCCTAAGAATTATTCTTAGGTTGAGAGTTTTTTTATTTATATTTTTAAATATTAGGGGGGATAGTATGAAAATTTTTATTGGAGGAGCATGGCCCTATGCTAATGGATCCTTGCATATAGGACATATAGCAGCATTGTTGCCAGGAGATATCATAGCAAGATATTTTAGAGCAAAAGGTGAAGAAGTATTATATGTATCAGGGAGTGATTGCCATGGTACATCCATATCTATAAGGGCTAAAAAGGAGAATATAAGTCCTAAGGAAATCACCAATAGATATCATAATGAGTTTAAATATTGTTTTGACAAGTTGGGATTTTCTTATGACATATACCTTAGGACAGATGATGAATATCATAAAAAGCAAGTTCAAGAAATTATTACAATATTATATAATAATGGGCTAATATATGAAAAAGAAGTGGAACAACTTTTTTGTGAAAAATGTAATCAGTTTTTAGCAGATAGATTTATTGAAGGTATTTGTCCTGTGTGTAAGGGTATTGCTAGAGGAGATCAGTGTGATATTTGTTCTACTATTTTGGATCCACTTGAACTTGAGAGTAGAAAATGTAAAATTTGCGGTAGTGAGCCAGTAGTTAAAAGTACAAAACAGTTATTTTTTAGACTATCTAAATTTGAAAAAGAACTAGGAATTCATCTTGGGAAAAGTAGAAAAAATTGGAGGATAAATGCAGTTAATAATTCGGAAAGATATTTAAATGAAGGACTAAGAGATAAAGCAATATCAAGGGATCTTCCCTGGGGTATTGACATACCTATTAAAGGGTATGAAGATAAAAAGGTATATGTATGGATAGATGCAGTATTAGGTTATTTAACATTATCTAAGAAATGGGCATTAGATAACAATAAGAGTTGGAGAGAATTTTGGAATGATAAAGCTATGTCCTACTATGTTCATGGAAAAGATAATATTCCATTCCATTCAATAATCTTGCCTGCATTATTAAGTGGTTTTGGGGTTAATAAACCCCCAGATAAAATTATTTCTAGTGAATATGTAACTTTAGAAGGAAAGAAAATATCTACCAGTAATAATTGGGCAGTGTGGATTCCTGATGTAATTGAAAAATACAATATCGATTCATTAAGATATTTTTTCATAGCAAATGGTCCAGAAAAAAGGGATACGGATTTTTCATGGAGAGAATTTATCAATAGAAATAATGGTGAATTATTAGGTGTATATGGTAACTTGGTAAATAGAACCTTAGTATTTGTGAAAAAATATTATGAGAATAAAATACCAGAAGGCGAAATAGATACACATATAAAAGTAGAAATTGAACTTTTATATGAAAAAGTTGGTGAACTTATTGAAAAGGGAGATTTAAAAATAGCTATAGATGAAATTTTTAATTTTATAAGGAGTATAAATAAATATTTTGACGAAAAAACTCCTTGGATTACCATAAATACAGATAAGGATGAATGTACAAACACCATTTATACTTGTCTAATATCTATAATAAATATAGCTAATTTATTGCACCCATTCTTACCTTTTTCATCAGTTAAAGTGAAAAACTGGCTAAATCATGATGTAGAAACTTGGGGATATGCTGACTTAGAAATAGGAACTAAAATAGAGGATTTTGATATTTTATTTGAGAGATTAGATAAGGAAATAATAGCGAAAGAACTAAGTAATCTGGGCGGCAATTATTAAAATTAGTTGGATTTATTCTATTGATAATGGAATTCTTCAAGATAGAGATGGAGGACTATCACAAATGGATAGTCCTACGCTATGAAGGTACATTTATTAAAATAATATTAAAAGAGCCAAAAAATATATTAAAGAAACTTCTTGAAACATACGTTTCAAAACTATATAATAAATGTAAGGGGGTATTCTATGGCAGATTATGTTAAAGAACTGAGAAAATTAACAGGCTCACGGCCAATTATTTTATGTGGTGCAGGAGTTATTGTAATAAATTCTAAGGGAGAAATATTATTGCAGCATAGAATAGATAATAGCTTATGGGGACTTCCAGGAGGTGCTGTAGAATTAGGAGAAACAGTAGAACAAGCTGCTGTTCGGGAAGTTTTTGAAGAGACAGGGATAGAAGTCGAAAAATTAAAATTATTAGGGGTATATTCTGGACAAAATACCTATTATAAATATCCTAATGGAGATGAAGTATATTGGATTACTGTAGCTTTTACCAGTAACGAATTCAATGGTAAAATAAGGCCTGATAATTATGAAAGCAAAGAATGCAAATTTTTTAGTATAGAAGAATTACCAGAAAACTTAAATCCTATAGATAAATTGGTTATAGATGATTATTTGAAAGTGCAGATGAGATTTTGATAGTTATGGAAAAGATACAAAAAGTATTATTTTAAAAAGGAATGATGATAAAAGTGCTAAGCTATCATGGTATTTTCATAATAGATGAATATATGTGGGTTTATACATAGCAAATTATGAATTAGTGAAGGGATGGTATGAGATGAAATACTATTTAAGAAATATCACAGAAAAAGATAAAAATTTTATTTATAGTACAAAAAAGTCATCTATTTATGATTATGTTCAGAAGATTTGGGGTTGGGATGAAGAATATCAAATTAAAGATTTTGAATCTAATTTTATTTTAGAAAACTTTAGAATCATTTTAGTAGAAGGTAAGGACATTGGATTTGTTCAAATAATTGAAAAGTCACTAAATATAAATATAACAGAAATTCATATCATCTCTGAATACCAAGGATACGGAATTGGAAGTAGTATAGTAAACCGCATTATTGAACAGGCATCCAATAATATGAAAACAGTCACAATTGGGTGTTTTATTGATAATTTTCGTGCAAAAGACTTATACGAAAGATTAGGCTTTGAAGTGATAAAAGTAACAGATACACATTATGAAATGAAGTATCAACCTGAGAGGGTTAAATAGTTATATATCATTATATGCAAAAAAACAGGTATGAAAAATTTAAAGTTGAATTTGTTATTTTGTAAGATTACCGAAGTAAATACGGAATCCCACAATTTTAATCGTGGAAGGTTCAATGCAGGAATTTCTTTTATTACAATTGAAAAAATTTTCTTAAATAAAGGACGGTTAATATGTCTAAGCAAATCAAAGTATCTGTAAGAAATTTAGTCGAGTTTGTACTTCGCTCAGGAGATATAGACAATACTTTTGTAGGAAGCATTAGAGCAGTAGAAGGGACAAGGGCCCATCAAAAGGTGCAAAGTTCTTATGGGGAGGAATATACTCCAGAATATACATTAAAACATATACTAAATTATGAGGATTTTACCATAGAAATAGAAGGTAGGGCAGATGGGATTTTAATAGAAAATGAAAATATAATAATAGATGAGATTAAAAGTACTATAAGGCCATTAGATGAAATAGATGAAGATTATAATCAGCTTCACTGGGCTCAAGGAAAATGCTATGGGTATATGTATGCAAAGGAAAACAAAATAGATAAATTAGAGGTTCAACTTACCTATTTCAATATTGAATTAGAGGAAACTAAGAAGTTTGTTAGATGCTACACCTTTAAAGAATTAGAGGAATTTTTTCTAGGGCTAATTAAGGAGTATATAGAGTGGGCAAATATGACTTTCTATTGGGAGATGGTTAGGGATGCAGCTATAAAAGGACTTTCATTTCCTTTTAAAAACTATAGGAAAGGCCAAAGAAAATTGGCTGTTGCTGTTTATGAGACAATACTCAATGGGAAAAATCTTTTTGCTCAGGCTCCAACAGGTATAGGTAAGACCATTTCTACTATATTTCCTTCCATAAAAGCTATTGGTGAAGGTATTGCTTCTAAGGTTTTCTATTTAACGGCAAAGACCATTACAAGGCAGGTAGCTTTAAATTCTATAAGTCAGATGATGGACAAAGGACTTAGAATTAAATCTATTGTTATTACTGCCAAAGAAAAAATATGTTTTAATGAAGAAGTAAAATGTAATCCAAAGGACTGTCCTTATGCTAAAGGGCATTTTGATAGGGTAAATCAGGCGATAATGGATATATTGGAGAAGGAAGATATGCTGACAAGAGATATTATAGTTGAATATGCAAAATTTCATCAAGTATGTCCTTTTGAATTTTCTTTATATTTAAGTCTTTGGAGTGATGTAATTATATGTGATTATAATTATGTATTTGATCCAAATGTAAGTTTAAAAAGGTTTTTTGAAGCAAATGGGAATGATTATATATTCTTAATAGATGAAGCCCATAATTTAGTAGATCGTTCTCGGGATATGTTTTCTGCAGAGATTACAAAGAAGCCATTTTTAAAATATAAAAGATTATTTAAAGAAGAATTTCCCAATATTTCAAAAGCTTTTAATAACTGTAATAATGCTATGAGTAAAATAAAAAGAGATCATATTTCTGATGAAGGTTTCTACTACCAAAAGGAGGAAATAACAGATCTTTATTCCCCGATAAATAGGCTTATAAAGGAATTGGAGCAATGGCTTGTAAATGAGAAAAA
>DAIMNI010000073.1:6662-9708 GCA_036720245.1 Tissierellia bacterium
TGAAGAGGTCCTAGAATTATATTTTGAACTCTTGAGGTTTATAAAGATAGCAGATTTCTATGATGAAAGGTATGTAAACTATATTGAACGGGTGAGCCAGGATATACTATTAAAACTATTTTGCATAGATCCTTCTTATTTGTTAAGTGAAACTTTAAAAAAAGGGAAAGCAGCCATATTCTTTTCTGCTACATTAACACCTCTTGATTATTATAGGGATGTATTAGGTGGAGATGAAGAAGATTATATTATTAGATTTTCCTCACCATTTCTCAAGGACAATCTATGTCTTTTAATTGGGGATACTGTTTCTACAAAATATAAGGATAGAGATAAAACCTATTTAGATATAGTGAAATACATCGAAGAATTTATTTCACATAAAAAGGGAAACTATTTTGTCTTTTTTCCCTCATATAGGTACATGGAGCAAATATATAAGTGCTTTTTAGAAAGAAATCCAAATATTAAATCTGTAATCCAAGAGACTTTTATGACAGAAGATGATAGAGAGAAATTTTTAAATAGATTTGATTCTGAAAAAGAGGATACAATGATTGCTTTTGCAGTATTGGGAGGTATATTTTCAGAAGGAATAGACTTAATTGGAGACAAGCTTATTGGAGCTGTAATTGTAGGAGTAGGGCTACCTCAGATATGTTTTGAAAGGGATATTATTAGGGAATATTTCCAGGCTAAAAATAATCTAGGATATGAATATGCCTATATGTATCCTGGAATGAACAAAGTCCTTCAAGCAGCTGGCAGGGTTATAAGAAGTGAGAGGGATAGGGGAGCATTATTGCTAATTGACGAAAGGCTTGGCACTGTAAAATATAAAAGATTATATCCAGAGGAATGGTTTCATTATAAGAAGATAGTAGATTCTGAAACTATTGGCATAAATCTAATGAAGTTTTGGGAGGATTAGGGATAATTACTAGGGAAAGAAATGTGAAAAGAATATACTTGTTATATGAATGTTCTGATATAATGAATTCATATCAAATACAATTTGATGAGAGACTAAAATTCCAGCTTGAATCAAGTAAGAAGGAAATTTGTTGTGATAAAATTTAAATTAGCTGAAAAAGAAGATGTAAATAAAATTTCTAGTTTTATAGCAAAAATTAATAGTAAAGTGGAAAACCATATTGGTTATTGTGGCACTAATAAAGAAGAAATAGCAAATTCATTGGTGGAAGATATAACTGATATTCCCTTTAACAATAGTTTTATAATTGGTATTGAAGATGGAGATATAATTGGTGTATTGGGCTTTGATACAGACTTTGATAGTAATAGTGTTGAGATATGGGGGCCATTTTTGAAGGAAGATAAATGGGATATTGCAACTATAATGTGGGACAAGATGATAGAAATATTACCAAAAAAAATAGGTTTACTAAGTATGTTTATCAATAAAAGGAATAAAAACTGTTTAAGATTAGCGGAGGATCTTAATTTCATTAAAGAAAGTGAAGAAATAATATTAAAATTTGAACGTTCTCATATTGATAATTTAAACGACATACCCATAATTGAACTTTCACCTGACTATTATAAAGACATGCAATTACTTCATGATAAAGTTTTTCCTAATACATATTATAGCGGAAACCAAATTATAGAAAGATTGGATGATCATAGAAAGGTATTTGTAGATATAAAAGATAATAAATTAGCGGGATATATTTATCTTGAAGTTAATCCAGCATTCGGGGAGGGAAGTATAGAATTTTTTGCTGTAGACGAATCACAAAGAGGTAAGGGCATAGGAAATAAACTATTGACTATGGCATTAAAATGGTTGTTTACTTTTGATTCTATAAATAATATTATCCTATGTGTTAATTCGGCAAATGAAAAGGCATTGAATTTATATAATACAGTTGGATTTGAACAAGAATATGAGCTGTGTTATTTTATCAAAAAACTTTAGGGGTGTATGCTAATGAACTATAGAAGAATTGAAATTAATAATAGTAACATTGATGGGGAATCAAATGCACTTTTAAATCAAATCGCAAAGTGGCATAATTTAACACCAAAGATATGGATACCAGATTATGAAGTATCGATATCAGATATAGAAGAAACAGTGCAAAAAATCCTAAATACAAAAAATGAAAATTTATTTCTTACTATTGCAGAAGATGAAGAAGGGGACATACAGGGTTTTATATGGGCATGCAAACAAGATGAGCCTCAAGATACGGTCATGATTATATCTTTGTATGTTGCAGAAAATCATAGGGAGTGTGGCATAGCTACAAAATTAAAAATATTATTAGAAGAATGGTGTAAACATAATGGAATTAAGGCAATACAAACAACAGTACACTATAAAAATATTGATATGTTGGAATTAAACAAGAAACTTGGATATGTTCCAGGAATGATAAATATGACTAAAACTTTAGGATAAGTTAAAGTGGATCTATAATGAAATGGGAAGAAGGATGGTTACTATGGACATAATGCTAAAAACGAGAACAAGGGAGCATGTTATAACTTTTTGGAACAAAACTCAAAATGAAGAAATAAAAAGATTATTTCCCTTTAGTATTGAATCCTTAGAAAAAGCACTAATATTATTTGAGGAATCTTTACAAGAGGGTGCTTTTAGTTATGGGAAAACAATTTATTTTGAAGGGAAATATGTTGGGGATATTTGGTGTTATAGTATAGATGAAAGTAATGAAAAAACGGCTATGCTAAGTATTGTCATTTTTGAAAAGGAATTGTGGGGCAGAGGTATAGCAACAGAGGTTACAAAGGTTTTTATAAAAGAAGTATTTAATAAGTTTAATATAGAAAAAATTGGGGCATTTACATATTCTAATAATTATGGATCAATAGGTTTATTAAAGAAACTTGGATTTGATGAAATTGAAACATTTGTTGAAGAAGGTATTGAATCAATATATTTTGAAATACGTAATGTAGGTTAGAAAATTGCATACTATGTGATATAGAAACGGATCCTTTGAATGTAATCGGAAAAACAGGGTAATGGGAATAGAATTAACGTACCTCGTAGATT
>DAIMNI010000074.1:0-9703 GCA_036720245.1 Tissierellia bacterium
TAAAAACTCAGCTAATGTCTTATCGGAATCTTTCATTTTAACGCCAAGAGCGTTAAATGTCATTTACGACCCCATCCCTAACAGAAAAGGGCATAAAAATGACTAAAACATCAACGAAGATATTATATATAATAGAGATAAAATGGTAAAGTAAAAATTCATAGAAATATACTTAGCACTAAAAACGAATCTACAACTATACATACAGTAAATGTAGGTTCTTTTTACCTAAGAAAAAGGGGGACTAATATGCTAATGACTGAAGCCATGAAAAGATATAAGAAACATCTAGAATTTAGAAATCTATCACCTAATACCATTAATGGATATATGAAAGAACTAAAGTATCTAAGAAAGCATTTAGAAGAAAAAAAGAATTCTAGCATATATGTAGATGAAATAAAGCTAGAAGATATTGAAAGCTTTATTTCATCTAAGAAAGATGCAGGGGTAGTTATATCAAGTATTAATAGATTTATTAGCATTATAAAAGGGTTTTACAATTACCTTAAAAATAGGGGTATAGTGGATAACGATCCTACAAGAAAAATAGAAACCTATAGAAATTTAAATAAACCAAAAAGAGATGTCCTAACAGAAGAAGAAATAGATATATTAATAGCTAATATCGAAGATGAAATAGTAAAATATGTAGTCTTTACTATAGCAAATACGGGACTAAGAATATCAGAACTAACTAATCTAAAGCTAGAGAATGTAGATATGGAAAATAGAATAATATATGTAGTATGTGGTAAGGGTGGAAAGAATAGAGTAATCCCTATTAATGAGAAACTACATAAAGTATTAGATAGATATTTAAAAGAAATAAGACCAGATGTAGAGTCAAATTAAGTAGACAATGGACTAATACTAAGATAAAAGAAGCAGTAGAAAACCTAGGATGGAATAAAGACATTACAAGCCACAATCTAAGACACAGTTTTGCTACAAATTTAATAGTAAATGATGTAAATATAGTATCAGTACAAAAACTACTAGGACACTCAGATTTGAGAACTACATCAATATATCTACACCAATCATTAGATGATTTGAAAAATGCAGTCAATTCATTGGATGAGGATAAAATTAATACTGATGATATTTATAAGGTAGAAATAGACTCTAAATATATGGGCACGTTAGAATTACTATATGAAAAGGAAGATAAATTAAAAGAAATACTAGAGGACAAGAGAATAGTAGGAGAAATACCCAAATACTCTATACCAGGAACATCAAAATCTAGAAGCATATATATAAGTGATTTATTATCAAGACTTATAATAGATTTTTCAGAAACCAAGAGTATAAGTCAAAAAGAAATAGTAGAATCGGCTGTGGTAGAGTACCTTATGAATTATGGATATAGGGAAGAAGTAGGACTACTGTTAGGTAGGAAATAAATAAAGTATTGGTGCCAGATGGCAGAGGGACGCTTTGTTTGCCATAAAAATTTGAACCCGGTACAGCAAGCTCAGGGGAGCAACCCTCCCCCTCGCAAAGGTACCGGGTACACCCCGACTTTTGTCGAAACTTGATAGTAAGCTAAAAATGAACATCTCACAGGTATAAGTACCTGTAAGGTGTTTTTTATTTTATCACCGTTCTATTTTTAAATTCTCTTGTATATATATTATATAGGGACAAACAGATGCCATATAGTCTATATGTGGAAACCTTACAAGGTTTAAAAACAGAAGAAAGGAGGGTAATGATTTTGGGAAATTATAAAGCTTGGAAAAAAGCATTAGGATTTGTTTTTATTGGAATTGCTATTGCCTTAATATTTACCCTAACTGATACTTATTCTTTGTATCAAAATAAAGGGGAAGGTGATGGACAAGTAATAGCAGCTTCAAGAGAAGACATTGTAAAGAATATAGAAATAATATATGAAGACCATATACCTATATTAAGGCTAGAAAAAGGCAATGGAGTAGATTATTCTCCTATTATATTTTTCTCCTTAGAAGGCGAGTTAGAAGACTATGTGCTTCATATAAATTCAGTAAAATTAGACGGTATAGAAGAGACACCTATTGTTCCAAATGTAAACTTACCTCAAGCTATGTCATTATTAATAGGTCCTAAGGAAGAGCTTACAGGAACCCTAAGAATTAAACATCTAAATGAATTTATAGATGAGGCTATAGATATAAGTTTATCTAAGGAATATCTATTAAGTAGATACTTTTATGATAGGGGATTAGAAAATTACAGCAAGGATTATTTATCTTATAAGGAAAAGGGTGAATTAATTGATTTAATTAAAGGCTCCCTCTTTTATGCGGAAAAATATTTAGAATGGGAAAGAGTAGAGTGGGAAGAGGACTATAATTGGATAAGTAAAGTAAATGTCTCTAACAATCAAATGGAATTAATAGATACAATAGCACCTAATTTACTAGAATATAATGAGAGATTATATGAGGTATTTGAAATAGTGCTAGAAGATCTTATGAAGGAAATAGAAAAAAATAACATTTTAACTAGGGAAAATGCAGAATTATTATCTGAAATAAAGGAATTATCATCTGAAACAGAAGAATTAAGGGGGGAGATAAATAGCCTTTATGGACATGTTTCTGTACTGGAAGCACAAATTAATGAATTAACTAGTATGCTAAATAGTCAACCGGCACCAGAAGATTCAGAGGAGCCTAATTCTCAGGAAGAATTAGGGGAGCCCAAGTCAGATATAAATCTTCCCATAGATTAGGGAACGGAGGAGATACTATATGAAAAAAATCCTTAATTGGATAATCAATATGATATGTGGATTGTTGTTAGTGTTAGTTATTTTAATATTTATTAGCAAATTTGGTAAGTTTGATACAATATTTGGATTTACACCTTTAAAAGTATTATCTGGCTCAATGGAGCCAGCCATTAAAACTGGAGATTTAATTATTGTAAAAAATATAGATGATTTTGATATTAAAAATGGAGACATAATTACCTATAAAACAAGTCTGGATACCCTTGTTACACATAGAGTTGTAGGAATTTCAAATGAGAATGGTGAACTTAAGTTTAAAACTAAAGGGGATGCAAATAATGTTGAAGATAGGGGATTAATTTCAGGAAATGATATTGCAGGTAAATATATACTTCGTTTACCAAAGCTTGGGTACTTTTCAGATTTAATGGTTAAACCTATAGGTTTTTTATTATTCTTTGTATTGCCTATAATAATATTATTGGGAAGGGAAATTGTTAATTTTGATAAAGTTTGAAAATCCTAAAATTATTTTCTGGGGGGTGTTGGGGTTTAAGCAGGGGGATTTTCAACTTATATATAAAAAGGGGGATAAACATGAACAATAAAAAGAGATTAAGTTTATTGGTAATTGTGGTGTTGGCATTATCACTAGCATTAGGAACTTCTGCTTATTATAAAAAGACTTTTACTAGTGATAATAATAAGGTAAGAGCAGCTAAATTTATAGTAGATTCTAATGGTTCTTTAGATGGGAATGAGAAATTTGATTTAACAGATGACCCAATTTATCCAGGAGTAGGATTAGAAGTATATAATTTTGAAATAGATAAAACAGGTACAGAAGTACCAGTGAAATATGAAATAACTGTAGTTCCATATGGCGAATTATTTGAAACAGTCTCAGAGGGAGATAGCCCAGTTGCTTTAACAGTTCTTAGAAAAGTTGGAGATGAGTGGGTAGACATAGGTGGGTTAGAAGATGTGGTTATAACTCCAGATAATAATCTGGAAGAGTTTAGAATTGATTTAAATTGGGAGCATTCAGGGTATGATATAGCATATCAGGGAAAATTAGGAACGGTGAAAATTAATGTAGTAGCTACGCAAACAGATGGGGAAGTAGACCCAGAAGACCCAGAAGATCCGGAAGACCCAGAAGACCCAGATATGCCAGAATTAACAACTTGGTATTTCAAATGGGGAGGCAGCCAATATGTGGTACTTGAAAATATAGACATTGATGATGCAGAAATATATCAGGTAACTGCTGGCGGTACAAAACTCGGAAATATAGCCAAAATAGGAAAGGCTCTAGCTGTAAAGACGGGCACACCACATCCTATAGACTCTTATACATTGCATGTCTATGGACCTAGACCTTGGGATGGAAGACCCAGAACATTGTTATGGGAAGGGGAAATAAAAAACCCACAATTTAAGGGGGAATTTCCACCTGACCCATACCAATAAAAGATATAGCAAAGATGGCAAAGGGATGTTTTGTTTGCCATAAATATTTATAAAGATTTGAACCTGGAACTAACATATTAACTTATTAACCTATCTAACCACCCAGAGGTATATATACCTTTGGGTGGTTCAATAATCTCAATTTGACAATAATATAAATGGATGTTACCATAGTTAAATACATATAATTATATTAACTTAACTATTTGGAGGATATTATGCTTTTACGAAATACATTAAATCAACCTTTAATAAACACAAAATTTCAGAGTTTGGACATCATATATAATAGCCTTGGAAATTCAGAATGAAAAATAAATTAGCACAAAATTTTACTATTGCATCTTTATTGAAATTTACTGCTCCAACTACTATTATGCTTGTATTTGTGTCCATGTATCAAATGGTTGATGGTGTATTTGTATCTAATTTTGTAGGAGAGAATGCTTTATCTGCAATAAATATTGTGTATCCTGTGCCAAGCATTATGATTGCTATTGCTATTATGTTGGCGACAGGAGGAAGTGCTGTTGTTGCTAAAAATATGGGTGAAGGAAAAGTAGAAGAAGCAAAACAAAATTTCTCAATGATAATAGGTACGACTTTTTTTATTGGCATATTATGTTCGGTCATTGGAATTATTTTTATAGAACCAATGATTCGGGCTTTAGGTGCCACAGATATTTTATTTCAATATTGTTATGATTATCTATATACTTTAATTTTGTTCAGCCCAATAGTTATGTTGCAAATGGTTTTTCAAACTTTTCTTGTTACGGCAGGAAAGCCAAACTTTGGATTAACCTTGACTGTTATGGGGGGCTTTTTAAATATATTCCTAGATTATTTGTTTATCGTTAAGATGAAAATGGGTGTGAGAGGTGCAGCAATTGGAACTGTTATGGGATATGCTATTCCTGCAATAATAGGTGCTATGTATTTTTTACTAAATCGAAAAGGTACACTTTATTTAGTAAAACCCAAATTAAGACTACGAACCCTTGCACATATTTGTTTAAATGGATCTTCTGAAATGGTTATAAATTTAGCTGCTTCTATTACCACCCTAATGTTTAATAAAATTATGCTTAAATATATGGGAGAGAATGGTGTTGCGGCTATTACCATTGTTTTATATGCAGAATTTCTGCTTACTTCAATATTTATGGGATTTTCTAGTGGAGTCGCTCCTATTTTTAGCTATAATTATGGAAACGAAAATTATACTCAAATCAAAAAGTTGTTTAAGATGAGTATAAGATTAATTGGGATTTTTTCGATTTCAATGTTTGTTATGGCTATGGTGTTTGCAAAACCCATTATTTCGGTTTTCGTAAATAGAGGTAGTGCTATATTTGATATTACCTATCGTGGATTTCTTCTATTTTCTATTAGTTATTTATTCACAGGGGTTAATATTTTTGCTTCCAGTATGTTTACAGCATTTTCAAATGGAAGGATTTCGGCGATCATTTCATTTTTACGGACCTTTGTATTTTTAGTATTGAGTTTAATTATATTGCCCATTATAATTGGTTCCGATGGAATTTGGTTATCTGTTCCATTGGCAGAACTTTTATCCTTTGGGGTTTCAATTATGTATATCATAAGGAATCGCTATGAATATCATTATTTATAAATATTTGTACCAGGTACTGACTTACTGACTTATTATTGAAACGCTTATCAAAGTAAAAATATAATTGACATAATTCAGATAATTAGGTATAATATATATAATTGAATACGAATTAAGTATAGGAATACTACCTATTAGCGGACATAAGCCAAAAAAGAACTCAGATTCCTTTTTGGTTTTTTCATAAAAAATGAACATAATTGGGGAGGGGGCTAAAGAGGGGTGAGGTTTTGGAAAGGGAATACGTTATCAATAAGTCTTTAAACAATAATGTAATTCTCGCTTTTGACAAAGAAAAGGGGCAAGAGGTAGTTTTAATCGGAAAGGGTATAGGATTTAATAAAAAAGAGGGGTATATTGCAAAATTAAGGGAAAAGGATATTGAAAAATCATTTTTAGCTTTTGATAATAAAGAAAAGGAAGAATATTACCAGCTTATAAATCAGGTAGACGATAAAATAATAGGAATTAGCGAAGAAATTATTGTTATGGCTGAGAAGGAATTTGGGGCACTTAATAGCCATATACATATTGCACTAACAGATCATATTAGTTTCGCAATAGATAGAATAGAACAAGGTTTAGAAATGAATAATCCTTTTATTTTTGAAGCAAAGGCCCTGTATCCCGATGAATTTAATATGGGGAAAAAAGCAGCTATTATGATTAAAGAGGAATTGGGGATTAATATACCGGAATCTGAAATTGGTTTTATAGCTCTTCATATTCATGCGGCTAGACAATGTAAAAAGGTTGGCCAAACTATAAAAGATACACAATTTTTAATGGACTTAATTAATATAGTCGAAGAAGAACTTTTGGTTAAAATTGATAACTCGGAATTAATATATAATAGATTAATAAACCATCTTCGAGCTAGTATAAATAGAATGGAGGAACATAAATATATTAAAAATCCATTGTTGGATAGAATAAAGGAAGAATTTGCTGAATCCTATGAAACATCGTTAAAAATAGGAGATTATATTGTGGAAAACAAGAATATCTATATATCATAAGATGAACTAGGATATTTAGCCTTGCATATAGAAAGAATTAAAGAAACCATAAAGTGTGTTACTGAGTAAAATCAGGCATGAGCTTTTAGTACTAGATAATAGTACTAAATAACTCATGCCTTTTTATTTAATTAGAAAGGGGGATAGGATAGATATTATTTTGGGGGGTATTAAACTAAAATAGAAGGGGGATCTATAAAATGAAAGAATATTTCCAAAGACTTGGACGTTCATTAATGTTACCAGTAGCTGTATTGCCAGCAGCAGCCATCTTATTAGGACTTGGCTATGCAATTGACCCCGCTGGTTGGGGTGGAGGAAGTGCTTTAGCTGTATTTCTTATAAAAGCAGGTGGCTCAATTATAGACAATATGGCAATATTATTTGCTGTAGGGGTAGCACTTAGGAATGGCAAAAGAGAAAGATGGTTCAGCTGCTTTAAGTGGTTTAGTAGGTTATCTAGTAGTAACCACATTGCTTTCAACAAATACAGTTGCCCTATTAAGGGGAATTGATCCAACAGAAGTAAATGCAGCATTTGGAAAAATACACAATCAATTTATTGGAATTTTATCAGGATTAGTTGCTGCATCAATGTATAATCGTTTTAGTCATGTTATTTTACCTGATGCATTGGCATTTTTTAGTGGGAAAAGACTGGTCCCAATTATGACTTCTGCTGCAATGATAGTAGTTTCGGGGGTATTATTCTTTGTATGGCCAGTGGTATATACTGGATTAGTAGCATTTGGTACTGGAATTAGTAGCTTAGGCTTTATAGGAGCTGGAATATATGGATTTTTCAATAGACTCCTAATTCCTGTAGGCTTGCACCATGCATTAAACTCGGTATTTTGGTTTGATGTGGCTGGTATTAATGATATTGGAAACTTCTGGGCTGGTGTAGGAACTAAAGGTATAACTGGGATGTATCAAGCAGGATTTTTCCCAATAATGATGTTTGGTTTAATAGGTGCTGCTTTTGCTATATATAAAACAGCAAAGCCAGAGAAAAAGAAAGAGGTAGCATCATTAATGTTAGCTGCAGGATTTGCCTCATTTTTAACTGGTGTTACTGAACCATTAGAATTTTCATTTATGTTTGTTGCACCTATATTATATCTTATTCATGCTATACTAACTGGTATTTCATTAGCAATATCTGCATTTTTCCATTGGACAGCGGGCTTTGGATTTAGTGCAGGCCTTATAGACTTTATATTAAGCTCTAGACTTCCACTTGCCAATAAGCCATATATGTTATTGATTCAAGGATTGATATTTGGCCTAATTTATTATGTAATATTTAAAACACTAATTGTAAAATTAAATATATCCACACCTGGTAGAGAAGAATTAGATATGGATATGGAATTAGATATAGATGGGGGAGGGGTTGCTACCTTAAAATCAAAAGATAAATTTGCCACTATGGCAGCTAAAATCTATGAAGGATTAGGCGAATCTAGCAATATAGTATCTGTTGAAAATTGTATTACCCGTTTGAGAATAGAAGTAAGAGATGGAAGTAAAATAGATCAAAAGAAAATTAAGGAGGCAAATGTCTCTGGAATTAAGGTTACAGGTCAAAACAGCATACAGATTATTGTTGGGCCTCAGGTGCAATTTGTAGCTGAGGAAATAGAAAAGTTAAGATGATCTAGTAAACCACCCTGCAGGTAAAATATTATATTGAATAGGATAATTAATGATATAATAAACATAGTTTATATGTGGAGGGGATGCTGGGATGGGTGATAATATAACAAATGAACAATTGTTTGAATTTATGACAAAGATGTATAATGAAATGCAGGAGGGATTTGAACAATTAGGAAATGAAATTAGAAAAACAAATACTAAAATTGATCATGAAGTAATGCCTAAAATAGATCTTCTATTTGATGTGCATAAACAAAATTCGGAGAAATTAGATAGAATTGAGAAAGAAGTATCTAGGCATGAGGAATTCATATTAAGGAGAATAAAATAGAAAACCACCCTGCGGATATTTCTGCCTGCAGGGTGGTTTTTATTGAATTTTCCTTGTTATAGTGATTATAAAGATACAAGGATATATGTATTTTATTAATTATTTGACACTATCAACAATAGCCTTAATTTTTCCAATTGAATAGATATATTATATAATTATGATACAATAATGGTATTGTCACAAATTTTTTTAAATGGTATCATAATGCATTGGAAAAGGAGGACATACCAATATGATGATTGATGAAACAAAAGATATCTTAAGAGAACAATGTAGAGAATATCTTAAAGAAGATATTGATTCAACAATAAATCTTGAAAATCTGACTGCAGAATATATCTCAACCCGATTAGGTGTAAAGAGGAATACAGCAAGTTCATATTTAAATAAATTGTGGAATGATAAAGAGATTGTAAAGATAAATACTAGGCCTGTATATTATATGGATAAGCTTATTATTTATGAAAAATACAATGTTGATATAAATAAGTTTTTATTTGATAGTATAAAGGATTTTAAAGATTATATTGTTTATAGAAGGGAGATAGCAAGAGACCCATTTAATCAATTAATAGGCTATGAAGGTAGCCTGTATCATCAAATCAAAGAGTGTAAAGCAGCAGTTACCTATCCTCCTAATGGATTACCAGTTTTAATCTTAGGTGATGCAGGAGTAGGCAAAAGTTTATTTGCTCAGTTGATGTACGAGTACTCCATAGAAAAAGATATAATTTCCCCAGATGCTCCATTTATAATACTGAATTGTGCCGAGTATGCAGATAATCAAGAATTACTAACAGGGAATCTATTTGGACACGTGAAAGGTTCTTTTACAGGTGCAGATTCAGATA
>DAIMNI010000011.1:0-44640 GCA_036720245.1 Tissierellia bacterium
AACATTGCTTCTAAATAAGATACATCCCCTATATTCTTTAGATGTTCCATAACTTCCTCTTCCATGATTTGGGGAAGGATCTCAATTTCTTTTTTGTTGTTTCTAATAAATCCTGCTTCTGTTAATATCCTTTTATATACCTGACCTAATTTATAAAATGTATAATCTTTCCACGATGCAATCTTTTCACTCTGCTCTGCCTTTCTTCTAAAAAATACATTGAAATCCTTATCGATTAGATTCATATCATTTAACAAAATCTTTTCCTTATAAACCTCTGTCATAAACTCAAAGAATAATCTATCTGTTTTAATGATACTATATAAAGCTAACTGCTTACTAGTCTGCAAACTACCATTTGCAATTTTATCCATTATAAAATCATCTAATACACTAATTCTATTTGTCACTGTTGAAGCAATTTCTTTTTTTCGGGCTTCTGTATTTACTGAAAATATATTTTCTTCTATTGCTTTATACTTTATACCATCTATTGAAAATCCCTGGATTATCAATCCTATAGCCTTTTTCAATTCTAAATATAGATACGGTCTAGATTTCAATATTGAAGTATATTGTAACATAATTTACCACTGCTCCTTTTAAATGGTCCGCTTTATTATTCATTATACCAGTTATATAATTACTTGTCTTAATTCTTGAAAATTCTTTTTATGATAATTTATCTATCTATTAAATGAAAAAAGACAGTAGAATTTATACTACTGTCTCCTAGCAATTATTTTAATATAATAAGAATTACATTAATTATTAAACTTATTACAATCAATCAAATATAAAAATATCTTCAATTTTAGCATCTAATACTCTTGAAATATCTATTGCTAATTTTAGTGAAGGATTATATTTAGCATTTTCTAATCTCTGAATAGTTTCTCGTCTCACATTTACTTTATTTGCAAGTTCTTCTTGTGTTAAACCTTTTAATAATCTGTATTTTTTTAATTCACATTTAAATTCATTCATATTATTTAACCTTATCCAAATAATAAAACGAAAACGCATTTATTAAATGATACCCTGCAAAGATTGAAAACACTATTGCTTTTATGTTTGAAATCTTGACATATTCAATTTTAAAATGCCAGGGATTTGCTTGTATAAATATAAACATAAGTATTACACAAAACCATACAAATGATAGTGCAATCTTTCCTGCCTTTTCCCAGTTTTCCATCATTCTCTCATCAATTTCTTCTCTAAAATCAAAATATACAAAAGAACTAAAAAAAGTAAAAAATATAAAATTTGAGTACATGGGTTCTCCATTATATGATTTTAAAAAACCTGTAAAACCAAGTATCCCTAAGATTCCGGTAAATCTCAAGTATTTACTATATTTCCAATTTTTAAGTCTTTTATACTTATCATGCTCAATACTATTTCTTTTCACAACTTCACCCCTAGTGATATATTTGTATCTTATTGAGATAAATATATCACTTTTCCTGAAATTAGTCAACTATATTTAGTTAATAATTATATTGTATATCCTAAAGTTTTCTAAATATCGGATCTGTATATAGTACCTTTGATGTTCTACATAAGAAATTGATATATTTAATACAAATTTAGTACTTCTAAAAAAACAAAAAAGTCTTGGTTCCCCTTTTTTGAAAGGTTCCAAGACTTTCGTCTACTACTCCAGCCGTAGGTTGCGGACTTATTACTCCCCTATGGTCGGTATAAGCCTCGCTAACCCTGACTCAATCGTAGCTAGTGGTTTCCCTGTTATATCATATACCACCCTATTTACTTGTTTTACCTCATCTGTAATTCTTGTAGATATCTTCTCCAATAAATCTAATGGTATTAGATACCATTTAGCTACCATAGCATCTTTAGTGGTTATAGCTCTAAGTTCAATTAAATATTTATATGTTCTTTCACCATCTATAACTCCCACTGATTGGATATTTGGTAATACTGCAAAGTATTGCCAGATTTCTTTATCTAGTCCTGCTTTTTTGATTTCATCCCTGTAGATATAATCTGCATCTCTAAGGATATCTAGTTTTCAATTGTTATAACTACTTATTAAATTGTTTGTAGATTTCCTTGTACAAGGAGTGGCTATTTGATTTTTGACCACTTAGGTGGCTTCCTTAGTGGGATGTGACCATCATAGCATTCAAATCCTGTAAATTCGAGCATTTCTTGTACATTTCTATAAATATTTTTATGATTATTTAAGTAAACTATCATTAAAAATGGACACAAAAAATGACCTTAAATTTAAGGTCTCGTAGATTTGAAAAAGCAGACTACATAGTCTGCTTTTCTTCTTTGTTGGGGTTTTATACCCGTTATACTCTTTGTTTGGGTTATTAACCCTATTCTTCTTTGTTGGGATTTTATACCCTAAAGTTCTTTGTTCAAGTTTTTAGCTCTTTTCTTAGCTTAATTATAGCCTAGAATATTTTAAATGTCAACATATGATTTAAATGTCTTTCTTTCGAAAAACATCATCTAAAATATCTCTTATGCCATTATCTACATGACTTTGTTCTAATTTATAGGGTATGCCATTTAGTGTATCCTTTATTTCTTGTTTTATGCTTTCTATTTCTTTTTCCCTTACTTCAATTTCCTTTTTTAATTCTATTATACTATATGCCAAACTTATAGCTTTGGCAATACATTCCTCTTCATATAACTTTTTTAACAGTTCTATTTTTTCATCTTGGTCCAGATTAAACATTATATCTTTTATCCCTAATTTAAATAAATTATTAAATGTTTCATCATCAATTTTTGATTCAATGACATTTTGCCCTTCCTTTAATTTAATAAATCTACTTGCATTTACTGTCCTAATTTGATTGTAAACAGCATATGTCTCATTATTTCTTAAAGATGATGGTAAAGAATTTATAGTATTAAGCTTAATTTTATTAATTCCATTACCATTTGATGCACTTGTCAATGGCATAACAATAAAAGTATTATTATCATTATTACGCTTTAATACTAAGGCTAAATGTCTTCCATTAAATTCACAATCTCTAACAGGGTCAAATATTACATTGTAGATATGCCTTATTTTTATATTACTAAACCTCACCTCTTATCCCCCTTGTATAATCTTTATTTAGTTATACTCTATTATAATTAACTAAATATATTATAGCATAATTTGTAAGACAAGTACTTACTTTGTAACTATTGGGGTAGTTTTATATGATTTTGTAAAGCTCTTTCTACTATTTCAGGTTGTATTGTTAAATAATGCTATGTAACTGCTGTTGTAGAATGCTGTAATAAAATCCCTACCAGTTCTACATTATAACCATTACTATTATAGATAGATACTACAAAAAACTTCCTAAAACTCTGCGTACCAATGTTTTCAAGCCCTAAATGTTCTGTTACAATCTGTAAATGTTTCTGTACCTACCTTACTGTGATATCAAATAACTTTTGAACGGGTCTGAAAATTAAAATAGATGGCCCCCATCTGCCACTTTTAGTGTCAAAATCAAAGCCACCTAATCCTATTTAACCTACAATTTAAAACCTACAATCATTAAAAATACTATATCCTACCTACTCCAGCCGTAGGTTGCGGACTTCTACCTCCCTATGGTCGGTATAAGCCTCGCCAACCCTGACAGGGGTAACTCCATCAATTTATCTCCGCCCTTCGGGCTTGATAAATTGGGAGTTACTCCCACTCAATCGTAGCCGGTGGTTTCCCTGTTATATCATATACTACCCTATTCACATACTCCACTTCTCTAGTAATCCTATCCGATACCTCTTCCAATACATCCCAAGGTATCTTCACCCATTCTGCTGTCATGCCATCTTTGGAGTTTACTGCTCTTAGGGCTACTGTGTACTTGTAGGTTCTTTTTCCATCTTTTACTCCTACAGATTTTATATTAGGTAATGCTGCATAGTATTGCCATATAGCTTTTTCTAATCCAGCTTTTTTTATTTCATCTCTAAAAATATAATCTGCTTCCCTAACTATATTTAACTTTTCTTCTGTAACTTCGCCTAATACTCTAATACCAAGCCCTGGCCCTGGGAAAGGTTGCCTATCTACAATGCTACTTTTAATGCCAAGTTTTCTACCTACTTCCCTTACATCGTCCTTATATAATTCCCTTAGTGGTTCTATTAATTGAAAATCCACATCTTCTGGTAATCCACCTACATTGTGATGGCTTTTTACTGCTACTTCTCCATTTTTGCCAGATTCCACTACATCTGGATATATTGTACCTTGCACTAAGAATTCTATATTCTCTAGCTTTTTCTGTTCTTCTTCAAATACTCGGATAAATTCTTCCCCAATAATTTTTCTTTTTTCTTCTGGTTCAGTTATACCTTTTAACTTATTTAAAAACCTATCTCTAGCATCTACAGTAATTAAATTCATATGGAATTCATCTTTAAATACCTTTTCTACTTCTTCTTTTTCATTTTTTCTAAGTAATCCATGGTCTACAAATACGCAGATTAGATTATCTCCAATGGCCCTATGGACTAATACTGCAGCTACAGAGGAATCTACGCCACCGGATAAGGCACATAATGCCTTTTTATCTCCTACTTTAGCTTTAATTTCTTCTATACTTTTATTTATAAAGTCTTCCATTTCTCCCCTCCTATCTAACGCTATAGTTTGGAGCTTCTTTTGTTATATTTATATCATGGGGATGATTTTCGATTAATGAGGCATTGGTTATTTTAATAAACTTAGCCTTTTCATGTAACTCATTAATATCTGCTGCTCCTATATATCCCATACCAGATCTTAAACCGCCAAGTAATTGATATACTACATCTCCTAAAGGTCCTCTATAAGGTACTCTACCTTCTACTCCTTCTGGTACTAATTTTTTGGTGTTTTCTTGAAAATATCTATCTCTACTGCCTTCTTGCATAGCTCCTATTGAACCCATTCCTCTATATACTTTAAATCTTCTACCTTCGTATAGTTCTTCTTCTCCAGGGCTTTCATTAGTACCTGCAAATAGGGAACCTATCATAACTATATTTGCCCCTGCTGCAATGGCCTTAGTAATATCTCCGGAGTATTTTATTCCCCCATCTGCTATTACTGGAATACCGTATTCTTTTGCTGCTTCTGCACAATTAATTATAGCTGTTATTTGAGGTACGCCAATACCTGTAACAACTCTTGTAGTACATATGGAGCCTGGCCCTATACCTACCTTTATAGCATCTGCACCTGCTTTTATTAATTCTCTAGTAGCTTCAGCTGTAGCTACATTTCCCGCAATTACTGGTAGATTTGGATATTCTATTTTAATTCTTTTTACTGCCTCTAGGACTCCCACAGAATGGCCATGAGCAGTATCCACTACTATTACGTCTACCTTAGCCTTTATCAATGCACCAATTCTATCCATCATATCATTCGTTACACCTACTGCAGCCCCTGCCAATAATCTTCCCGAACTATCTCTAGCTGAATTAGGATATTCGATGGATTTTTCAATATCTTTTATAGTAATTAGTCCTGCTAATTTATAATCTTCATCTACCAAAGGTAATTTTTCTATTTTATGTGCCTTCATTATTTCTAAAGCTTCATCCATACTAGTTTCTATAGTTCCCGTTACTAGATTTTTCTTTGTCATTACCTCATCTATTAATTTACTAGTATCCGTTTCAAATCTAATATCCCTATTAGTAATTATTCCGACTAAAGTGCCATCTTCTTCTATAATAGGTACTCCAGATATATGGTATCTTTCCATTAATTCTAAAGCATCTGAAACATCATGGTCCCGAGATAGATGAAATGGGTCTGTGATTATACCGTGTTCAGATCTTTTTACCTTATCTACTTCTAGAGCCTGTTCTTCTATGGTCATATTTTTATGAATTATTCCTACGCCACCTTCCCTTGCTATGGCTATGGCCATTTTAGATTCCGTTACAGTGTCCATGCCCGCACTCATTAAAGGTATATTTAATTCAATTTTTTTAGTTAAATAACTACTTATCCTAGTCTCCCTAGGCAGTACTTCGGACTTCCCGGGTAATAATAATACATCATCAAATGTTAATCCTTCTCCAACAAATTCCAAATTGAACTCCTCCTTTTGTTTTTTGTTATCAATAGTATACCACAATTAGAAAAAATTCAACTATAATATTTAAAATTTGGAGATTTTTTAATAAAAAAAGTGGCAATCAAAACGTCCCCTTGCCACAAATATGAAATCCTATAATGAAAATACTACTAAAAAATAGGAGAGTATAAAAACTAATTCCCCTAGTAACTAGCATAGCAGAGGTGAGAAGACCTATTGGAAATAAACTTTTAAATACTATCATAAAAGCACCCTCAGAGGCTCCTACTGCACCTGGTAATGGTATAAAGGATACTGAAATATTTAATATAGATTGTAATGCAATGATTTTCCAAAATGAAGTCTCATTTAATCCAAAGGCTTTGTAGACAAAAAATGGGACACTATAAGTGGCTGTTAATTGAATAAATGTGATTAAAAATACCTTTGAAATAGCTTTAATATTTTGGCGGATTAATACTGCTCCACTTTTATATTCATTTATTTCTCTTATCATATACTTCTCTGTCTTATCCATATCCTTAATTATTTTTAATTTGTTTAGGACTTTTATAAAAAAGTTTACAATTTTAAATATCAAACTATCTGAAAATATAGCCATTAGCATAAAACCAATGAGAATAATATTCAAAACAAATCCAAATATCAATAATGGATATATGGAATGCATTTTATCTGTAATAAAATTAAAATTCAATAAAAGAGATACTAGAGCATAGAACACCATCATAATTTCATATATAGTTACAGTTACTAAAATAGCTAAAGATGAATGAGATATATCTATATTATCCTTATTCATATAATAAATTTGCATAGGCTGTCCTCCTGATGCAGAAGGGGTTATGGAACTAAAATAAAAGCCTACAATAGAATACTTTAAAGTTTGTAAAAAGGGAGGTCTTTCCCCAAATATAGCTAATAAGGTCCGTAAAACCAATGCTTCACAGCAAATAAATGAAAATCCCGATAATAATCCTAGTATTATCATCATAGGCTTAAGATTTTTTATTATATTAAATAATGCCTTTAGATTTTGATCCTTTAATAAAATATAAAAGGTAATTCCCATAATACTCAAAAGAAATATAATATAATTAAAATGTCCCTTTTTCTTTTCCATGCTTTTATCCATAAATCTTCTCCATAGTAATAAATTTATAATTCTTTTCTTTTAATAAGGGTATAACATTTTTCAAAGCTTCAATAGTCCTACTAGGCGCTTCATCTTTTCCCCTTCCATCATGCAGACAAATAATAGAGCCAGCCTTAATTTTCTTCATTAATTTCCTTTCAATATCCTCTGAAGTAATAGAGCTTTTCCAATCTCCAACCATTACATTCCAAAGTATTATTTTTAAATTATTCTTTTTTATATATCTTATAGTAAATAAATTAAATACACCCCAAGGGGGGCGGAAATATTTTATATCTATATTATTTTCCTTAAATATTTTTATAGAATCTTCAAAATCCCTTTTAGTATAAAAATAGCCTTTAAATAAAGAACATTTATGCTCCAAAGAATGAAGGGCTATTAAATGCCCCTCATTTTCCATTCTTTTTAAAATCTGTGGATTCTTTTCAATGGTACTTGATAATATAAAAAATGTAGCTTTAATATTATATTTATATAATAAATCCAATAATTTTTCAGTATAAACTTTATCAATTCCATCATCAAAAGTAAGGGCTATTTCATTATCACTGTGGAATTTTTTTACCCTTTTATTCAACAATCTATAATAAATAGTAGGAGAAATATATATAAAATAAACTAAGATTAAGACTAAAATTATTTTCATTATGCTACCTCTACAAGGACTTTATCCATAATTTCTAAGATTACCCTATCATTTATATTTAATTTAATTTGCCTCATATTTTCTCTCATAATTTTAAGTTTATTTTCATTATAAATTATCTTCAATGCCTTTTCAACTATATCCTCATTTTTGTCCCAAAGTACTTCCCCTATATTTTTATATTCTATAAAATTGGCATTGTTCCTTTCCTGTTCTAAAAATGGGCAAAGAGCTAAAATAGGTAGTTCTGAATATATTGCCTCAAAAAGAGTGATTCCTCCAGCTTTAGATATAATTAAATCTGCATTGGCCATATATTCATGAACTCTATCGGTATAGCCTATTACTTCAATATTATGGTATTTTTTACGAAGTCTATTATATTCTTTTTCATTATTCCCAAGTATTACTGTTACATTTAAATTGCACACCTTATTTAATCTATTATATACACTATCTTCCAATGGAATAAGCCCTAATCCCCCACCCATTATAAGTAGGTTTTTAGAATAATTATTATGTTTATTTTCATTAAAAGAAATATTTTTAAATTGATCTTTAACAGGTATTCCAATTACAACTATATCTTCAGCCCTTGTTCCATTTTTTATTAAATTTGCCTTAACTGTTTCTGTTGCAACTAAATACACATTAGTTTCTGGATTAATCCATTCATTATGAACACTTATATCAGTAATACATGTTATAAGTGGTATATTGCTACTTGTCCTAGATTTAAACTGGGATACAATCCTAGAACAAAATGGCAATGTGGATATTATAATATCAGGTTTGTCCTCATAAATAAGATTTTCTATTTTTTCTATAAATATATTAGTAAAAGGCATTTTCATATTAAAATCTAAGTCTATAGTATTCTTATAAAAAAAATTATACACTTTACTAGCTCGTCTAACCATTATATTAAATCCAGAATAAACTACTCCATTTAATTTTGGAGCTATATAATCTACAATATCTACTATCTGGATATTTACATCCTCCATTTGTTTTTGTATTTCTTGTTTTAGTGAAAGGGCTGTTGAATAATGTCCTTGACCAAAACGTCCTGTTAATATTAATATATTCATTGCAATTTCTCCTTTCCATTGTGTCAAAAGTTAAAGATTTATAATGAAATCATGGTAGCAATCTTATCCATTATGCCTAAGCCAATTAATACAATTGCCATTGAAATAGTTCCTACTTGTCTTTTTGGCATTTTTCGTCCCCCTCTACATCCTTTTTAGCCTTGTTTAATAATTTAATACCTCCAATAATAAATGTTAATGCCACTATTGAAGTTTGAATATAGTTTTGTATTTCATAAGGTATTAGAGTATAAAGTATTTTTTCTAAAATAATTAATATTCCTATTACAATAAGCGTTATTCCTACCCATTCAGGTTTTATTTTCAAATATTCAAGATTAAGTTTATCTTCCTTAATACCAGTGCCATTTACAGAATGCAATACATCAAAAAAACTATAGAACCATATTAAAGGAAGTACAAATAAAAACAAGCTTAATCTTAACCATCCCATGAAAAATATGGTAAAGAAAAATCCACCCATAATTATTAGTCCCTTTGTCTGATACCCAAGATACATATGTCCTGCACCAGGGATTATAGATAATGCCATTGCAATTGTTCTTTTATTTGATTTTCTCATTTCCTCCAAATTATCATCCCCCATTTCTCCATTTAAACTTTCCTGTTGCAATGATCCTAAACTATTTCTTAAAGAAAAAGCATCTATTAATGCTACAAGCCATATTATGGGAAGTGCAAAGACCAAAATTGCAACAAAATTATCTGTATTTGTCAAAACCATTAATCCTACTGTCCCTAATATTACCCCACAAAATACCATTAGAAATATTATAGCTCTATCTGCAAAACCTAAGTAAAAATGAGATAGGCCTGGGATAAAGGACAATAAAAAAGTTATAAATTTACTTTTATTTTTCATTTCATTTCCTCCTCTATACTGGATATTTCAAAACTATTTAGAAAATCAGATGCCCTATCTGTTATGTTTTGTGATAAATCAAAAATTATATTTGGCATCTCTATTCTAATTTTACCTTGATTTGTATTAGTCCTATTAGATACTAAATCTACCATCCCACTGTAAAATCCACCTAATGTTAAAACCACAGCTACAGAAGCCACTGCCACATAGTACATAAACATATCTTTAAACTTTTTATTGTCTTTATCCGAAGTTCTAGCCTTATAATATTTTATATTTTCAATGCTATTTATAATTTCATCTGTAAAGTTTATAGGTACTAATTTCCCCACTTGGGCCTCTTCTTTTTCATCTATGAGAGAAAGAAAAATATCCATACATTCATCACAAATATAAAGATGTTCTTCCATTTCATTGATTTTATCTTCTGGAAAAACTTTTTCTTTATAGAAAACCCATTCTATATAATCATAATGTTTCATTTTCTTCCCTCCATTTTTCCTTTAAAATATTTTTCGCCCTATATAGCCTTGAAGCTACAGTTTTTACAGACACATTTTCTTCCACTGATATTTCCTCATAGGATTTTTCTTCGAAATAAAATTTAATAATTGCTTTTTTATATATATCTGGAAGATTTTCGCATATATTATTAATTTTTTCTGATCTTTCTTTACCAATTAATATATCCTCTGGCATATTTATAAAATTTCCTTCCCTTTTATATATTATTTCTTCTGTATCTTCTACTACTATTTCATTAAATTTAGCCTTCTTCTTTCTTTTCCAATCTATAGCCTTATTTGTTGCAATTCTACCTATCCACCCCTTGAAATTATCAAATTTATATTCTGGAAGGGAGATATAAATTTGTAAAAAAACCTCTTGGACAATATTTTCCACTTCTTCCTGATCCTTTGTAAAGTTTAAAACAATAGCAAATATATAATTTTTATATTTATCTACTATTTTTTCAAAAGCAAGATTATTGCCGGATAAAACTTGTTTTATTAATTCCATATGGGAATTTTCTAGTGTCATACCTCCCCTCCTTTCCTGTCTACTAATATAAACGAAATAAAAAATGAAAGTACTGCAATTTTATATTAAAATTATAATATAATATGCAAATGAACAATTTACAAAAGTATTACAAGTTTATTTTGAAATTAAATATGAATTCACATAAGGCTTTTACTAGAATATTATATAATATAATCCCAATTAATTTGCAGGGGGGAAGAAGATGGGAAATTTAATGAAAAGGAAAACTGAAACCGTAAATATAGCGCTTATACAATGTTTTGCATTTGGGGATTATGATGATCTAGTAAAATTAAACATGCCCCCTGAGAATGTAAATGAGGAATGTGAATTGGAAAATGAGTTAAATGAAAAAGAAATAAGTAGTGAATGCATCGGCACATTAGAAGATGTGAATCATTTAGATATAAAAAATGGATCTGAAGATACTCTTAAAACTGAAAGTTTAAACAAGTCTATGGAGACCCCTATAGTATTTCTAGATAATAGGGATAATGAAGAATTAACTACTCCCAGTGTAATAACTAAAAACCTAGATATATGCGAATCCTATTCTGAAACCCCTACTGGAATCAAAGATGGAGTTATAGCTAAGATACCCATAGTCTTGGCACAGTTAAATATGCCCGTCAATATTAAATTTACTATAAATTTACCTGAACCAGTTTTAGAAATTAAGGATATTAAAAAAAGTCTAAGGGCTACTGAAATACGATTATTACAGCCTGACAATGTTCTTTTTGTTGAGGGATTTGTGCGAAATAGTATTAAATATTCTATAGATTCATCGGATTGTCTGCGCTATTATAGTATAGATATACCTTTTGAATGTACTACTATTGTGGAATTTTTTAGAGAACCAAAAAACCCTATACCTAGAAGCAATAGTTCCTATAAAGATGCTAAGAATAAACTAAATCAAATAAGCGAAGAGTTTTTTAATGAACCCCCTTTTTGCAAATTATTATCTAGTAAAATTGTAGGATTAGATGAAACCATAGAAAGGCAAAGTTTTTTTACCGAAATTAAACTAAATATGAATATAAAATTACAATTTGAAATTCTCCAAAATCAAAATGTTTCTATCTCCTCTGTTTTCAATTCTAAAGATATAGAAAAATAAAATATTTTTTGTAACATAAGTAATTCTCCAGAATATCATGTATTGAAAAAAGGCAAAAGCCTTTTGATATCAATAATAATTAAAAGGAGGATTTATTATGAGTGGAAAGACTATTTCTTCTGAAATTACTAATGTTGAGGTTTTATGTAACAATTGTGGCTGTAATCCAGATCCAGAACAGGTGCTATGTGTAGAATTAGATAGTACTGAATTAAATAATTGTAAAAATACGCCATTGCGTCCAGTAGGACGTAGAGATGGTTTAGTAGCAAAGATACCTGTTGTTTTAGCAGAATTAAGAGTTAGGGTTAATCTTAACTCAAGAATTACTCTGCCTGAACCAACTCTTGAGGTAAAAGACATTAAGAAAAGACTAAAGATAACTCAATGCTTAATACTACCAGACTTTGGTCTAGATTCAGATGTACTTTTCATCGAAGGATTTATACGAAAAAATATTGAATATGCTACTAGAACATGTTCCAATGCCAATGGAGTATGTGGAGATATTAGGCATTGCACTATAGATACACCTTTTAGATGTAGCACAAATATTTCCAATTACTGTAGATTCCCCGAAGGGCCTTCTACAAACTTTAGGGAGGAATTTGAATATCTAAGACGTGAAACACTTCCAAGAGAAACTTTCGCAGAAAAAGACAGATTGCTATCGGGAGATTTTTCAGAATTCAATCAGCATAGCCATGAATTTTTCAATGAACTACCATTTTGTGATTTAATTGAAAGCCATATTGTAGGATTTGATGAGTTTATAAACCGTACACGTCCAGTTGATGTTACTTTACCATTTGAGGAAAGAGAGTTTACAGAAATTCAAGAAAAAATGGCTATAGCTATTACACTTAAAATTTTGCAAAATCAACAAGTTGTAGTCCCTCCTACAACTACACAACCTTGCCCAACCCCATGTTTATCATGCTCTAATAATTTAGTGGAAACCGAGCTTAAAGATAATGGGGAGGACAAGGAGGAAGATTGTAAAGAATAATATAAATATTCTTTACCGCTAGGGTATGCTGACACATACCCTAGCTTTTTTTAAAGTTCACTTCTATTTTCATAATATGTACTTAAATTAGATATGTGCTAAGTTTTTAAAAAAAAGCTAAGGGATATTTTTTCCCTTAGCTTTTTTCCTTACATCATTGGCATTCCGCCTGTGCCACCCATTCCATTCATTCCTGCCGTTGGGTCTTCTTTCTCTGCGTCTATTACTGCTGCTTCTGTAGTTAATACCATTGAGGCTACAGATGCTGCATTTTGAAGTGCTGAACGTGTAACCTTTGTTGGGTCTACTATTCCTACTTCCATCATGTTTACATATTCTTCGGCCATAGCGTCAAATCCTACGCCATTTCCAGATTCCTTAACTTTTTCTACTACTATGGATCCTTCTAGACCAGCATTTTCTGCTATTTGTCTTATTGGTTCTTCTAATGCTCTAACTACTATGGCTACCCCTGTTCTTTCATCTCCATTAACTTCATCTAATAATTTAGCTACTACTGGTATACTATCTACAAGCACAGTTCCACCGCCAGGAACTATACCTTCTTCTACTGCTGCTCTAGTTGCTGCTAATGCATCTTCTATTCTGGATTTGCTTTCTTTTAATTCTGTTTCTGTAGCAGCCCCTACTTGAATTACTGCTACTCCACCTGATAATTTTGCAAGTCTTTCTTGGTATTTTTCTTGGTCAAATTCAGAATCAGATTCTGCTAATTGAACTTTAATTTGTCTTATTCTATCTTCTATATCACTTTGGCTACCTTCGCCATCTACTATTACAGTGTTTTCCTTATCCACTTTAACTTTTCTAGCTTTACCTAACATATCTATTGTTGTATCTTTTAGTTCAACGCCCATATCTTCAGATACTACCTGACCACCAGTTAATATCGCAATATCTTGTAGCATTTCTATTCGTCTATCTCCAAAGCCTGGTGCTTTAACTGCTACACAATTAAAGGTTCCTCTTAATTTATTAACTACTAATGTAGCTAAAGCTTCTCCTTCTACTTCATCTGCAATAATTAATAATGGTCTTCCTTCTTGAACAATTTGTTCTAATATTGGAAGTATTTCTTGTATATTTGCAATCTTCTTATCTGTAATTAATATATATGGATTGTCTAGTTCAGCTTCCATTTTCTCAGTATTAGTTACTAAATAAGGGGAAATATATCCTCTATCAAATTGCATACCTTCTACTACATCTAAAGTAGTTCCCATGCTTCTAGATTCTTCTACTGTTATAACACCTTCATTACCTACTTTTCCCATTGCCTCTGCGATTAAATTACCTATCTCTTCATTTCCTGCAGATATAGATGCAACTTGTGCAATAGCATCTTTAGATTCTACTTTCTTTGAAAACTTTCTTATTTCTTCAATTGTTGCATCTACAGCTCTTTTAACGCCTTTTTGTAATATTATTGGATTAGCACCTGCTGCTACATTTTTAAGTCCTTCTCTTATAATTGCTTGTGCTAATAATGTAGCTGTTGTAGTTCCGTCTCCTGCTACGTCTTGAGTTTTTGTAGCTACTTCTTTAACTAATTGAGCACCCATATTTTCATATCTATCTTCTAATTCTATTTCTCTTGCAATTGTTACCCCGTCATTTGTAATAAGTGGTGCACCAAAAGATTGATCTAATGCTACATTTCTTCCCTTTGGCCCAAGTGTTACCTTAACTGTATTAGCTAATTGATTTATACCTTTTTCCATTGAACGACGTGCTTCTTCACTAAATTTTATTTCCTTTGCCATTATATTCACTCCTTTTTCGTTTTCAAAATTCATATAATTGTCAATTGTCCATTGTCAATTAATTATTCCACTACTGCCAAAATATCTGTTAATTTGAGTATTGTGTATTCTTCCCCATCTACTTTTACTTCTGTTCCAGCATATTGGGAAAATATTACTGTATTACCTACCTTAATTTCATCTTTCTTCTTTTCGTCTTTTAAGATTCCATCTCCTATGGCTACTACCTTTGCCATATTTGGATCCTCTTTAGCACTACTTGGAAGAACTATTCCTGATTTAGTCTTTTCTTCAGCTTCAATTTTTTTAATTATAACTCTATCTCCTAATGGTTTAAGATTCATGATACTCCTCCTTATATTTTAATAAAATTTTATTCCATTTTATTAGCACTCAATCGGACTGAGTGCTAATATGTACAATATATATATTACCTAATAAAAATAATACTATCAAGTCTTCTATTTTCTAATAAAATGCTATCTTTGATAGTATACTTCATTTAAATAGATTTTACTCACCTTTTCATTCAATATCTTCTTATATATCCATATATTTCTTTTCTATAAAACAAAATCCCCATTTAGAGGATTTTGTTTGTTAATTATATCTTATTTTATTTATATACATACTTCTTATTATAATAAAGTATACTATCTGAAATACTAGGTATCCTAGCATGACTATTATCCCATTTGACAATAAATTGCTTTGTAGTAAATTTGAAAGAGATTTTAATGCAAACAAAGAATGGGATGTGCTTACTACAAATGGCAAGAAAAATATAATGCCTATTTGTTTAGTTATTATTTTATTTATCTCTTTATTTGTAGTCCCTATTTTTCTAAGTATATCATATTCTATACTATCTTGTTTTATTTCATTAAATAATTTAAAGTAAATAATACTACCCGCGGCAATAAAGAATAAAAATGCTATGAAAAATCCTATAAATAAAATTAAACCATAAACTTTTTTCCCTTCTCTATAAGGGAATATTTTAGAATAATATTTCCCATTATATTTATCTCCTAGGGTTTTTTCTATTTCTACGGAAGAATGATAGGATTTTTTCCATTTATCTAATTTTATGCCATTGTATAATACTAGTTCTTTTTCTTTAGCTAGGCCTAATACATTTTGAAAATCTTTATCATTTAATATAAATATATCATAGTATCCTACTCTTTTAAGGGATATTATTTCTCCATGGGCTTCTTTTTCTGATACATTGTATTCCTTTTTATAATCATTTAAACTTAAAAGTACTTTATTAAATGGGAATTGTTTATCTGTATTTATATTTCCATCTGCATCATATCTTATATAAGGGAAATTATATATTACTTCCCCTTCTTTTACCTTTACTTTTTCTTTATCTTGAGATGCAGCCATTTTATTGTAATCAGAATTAGATACAATTATTGCTTCATTTTCTTCAACGCCTTCTGCCTCTAGTGGCGTGTTTATTGCCTTTATAGTCTTAATCTGAGCTATTTCTTCTATTTTTAATTTATCTTTTTCTAATATTTTCTTTACTTTATCTATGGAATTTATATCGTCTAAATTTTCTCCCTCCTGAGCTATTACTATATCTGAATGACTATCTAAGCCTATATTTGCTGGAAATTCTGTATAGAAAGAAAATATAGTCTCTGTAGCTGTAAAAGTTATTGCCCCTAGTATAGAAGCTAAAAACAATACTTTTGCCGTATCATGGAGTTTAAAAATCATCTGGGAATAAGCTACTAAATTACTTTTCTTATATAATATATTTTCATTTTTCAATATTTTATTAGCTAATGCTATACTAAATTGAGTAAATAAAAAGTAAGTTCCAGCTATTACTATTAATGTAACAGGCATCATGGCTAAGGGTACCAATACCCCTTTTACAAGCCAAGCTGCAGTATAGCCTATTATCATTAAGACTATTCCTAATATAGCCTTACGTTTAGAAAATTTAGGTATGATCTTAGGTACTTTACTAGATTTTATTTGCTCTATTATTTCCTTGTTTTTTATTTGAGATAACATAAATAAACTAATTATCTCAAATAATAGAAAGAATAATATAAATGTAAGTCCTAAAGCCTTTAGAGATATATTAAAAGGTATACAGATTTCTAATAGGCTTTCCATTATCATAAAAAATAATTTTGAAAAAGCAACTCCCGTAATTATTCCTGTAGATATGGACATTAAGGATAATATGGTGCTTTCTATAAATACATATTTTTTTATTTGTTTTCTAGTCATTCCATATAGGGAAAGAAGTCCAAATTCTTTTCCCCTAGATTTTAAAAATATAGAAGTGGAATATCCTACAAACAAGAAGGAAAATATAATTATGATTACCTGACTAATTTTCATACCATTGGCAGCACCCATACTTGCTATAGCATGAACTCCCTCGGAATAAAAATCTATAGATGGATGAAATACAAAATTTGCAAATATAAAAAATGCTGTAACTGCAAAGGCATTGCTTAGGCAATACATTATATATCTATATAAATTTCCCTTTACATTTTTTATAGCCATATTAGATATTTTCATTATATCCACCCCCTAAGAGGGATAATGCATCTAATATTTCATTGAAAAATGCCTGTCTATTAGATTTTTTAACTAATTCTGTAAAGAATTTTCCATCCTTAATCATTATTATCCTATTGCAAAAACTTGCAGCAAAGGCATCATGAGTTACCATAACTATGGTTCCATTTTTCTCTTCGTTAATTTTCTTTAAAGAGGACATTAAATCAAATGAGGCCTTAGAATCTAAATTTCCTGTAGGCTCATCAGCTAATATTATTGCAGGATTATTTATAAGTGCCCTAGCACATGCAGTTCTTTGCTGTTGTCCTCCTGATATTTCATAGGTTCTTTTATTTAAAATATCACCTATACCAAGTATTTCTGCCATATCCTTTACTCTTTTATCTATTTCCTTTTTGTTTAATTCATCTAATACCAATGGCAGTATTATATTTTCCTTTACTGATAATGTATCTAATAAATTAAATTCTTGAAATATAAATCCCAGATTATTCCTTCTAAATATGGCCAATTCATCTTCTTTTAATCTATAGGGATTTTGTCCATTGATAAAGATTTCCCCTGAAGATGGAGAATCTATAGTAGCTAATATATTTAATAAAGTGGTTTTCCCAGAACCAGATGGCCCCATTACCCCTACAAATTCTCCTTCATTTATAGTCATATTAAAATCATCTAAAGCTTTAACAGATAGACCTTTGTTTTTTCCACCATATATTTTGGATAGATTTCTAGTTTGAAGTACTGACATTTTTTCTACCTCCCTTGATTTATGTCCATAGGTGTGCAGAGCCTCCTATTTAATTTCTATATCTAGTATAAAAAAACAAAGGAAATCTATCTATGGATTTCCCTTTCAAATGATATATTTTATCTTACAATTTCGTCATCTAAATTATAAATACTTTTCCCAAGGTAAAAAACTATACTCACTTTAGTGCCTAATCCCTCTGTAGATTCTATATATAGTCCATGGCCTAATCTTTCTACTATATCTTTAGAAAGATAAAGACCCATACCCGTGGATTCAGAGTGTTTTCTACCATTTTCTCCTGTAAAAAATGGATTAAACACTCTATCTATATCTTGCTTTGGTATGCCTATGCCATTATCTTCTATAGAAAGTATAATTTTATCTTCTTTTTGGGACAATTTAATATTTATATATTTATTTTCTATATCCTTCACTTTGGTGTATTTTATGCTATTAGATATAATTTGATTTATAATAAATTTTAGCCATTTTTTATCACTTTTTACCCTTATTTCTTCTTCAGATACTATCTTAGGATATATAGAATTTATTATAAAGGCATTTTTATTTTCATTGATAATATCCCTTGTAATTTCTATGGGACTTATTTCTTCTATTTTAAAATCTCCATTAAAATCATTCACCCTAAGAGCATATAGTGCCATCTCTAATCCACTAGAGAGTTTTTCTATTTCTTCTTCTATACTTTCATAGCTTTTTTTAGTGGGTTCATTTATAGCCTTATCCTTTTCATTTTCAAGTATTAATTTAATAACTGAAATAGGGGTTTTCATCTGATGAATCCATCTATTATTGAAATCTATTTGAGTTTTATTTATTTTCCTATATTTGTCTAAAGTACTTTCATAAATCATATAATTGTTAATTAATAATTCTTTAATAATATCATATTCTGTACTTATATTATCTGGTAAATTGAAAATATATTCTAGATTTTCATTTTCCTTTAATCCCCTGTTAATCACTTTATAGAATTTATATTTTTTCATGTAATCTATGCCTATTAAAATAGCTAAAAATATAGTTGATAATATAAATACATAGATTACATTAGAAGAATTCAAATTCTCTTTTCTAATTATTAAGTCCAAACTCATAATAATTATGGTTAGACTTATACTTATAAAATAAAATAATATATATAATAATCTATCTTTTAAATATTTTTTAAAATTCATAT
Source organism: Tissierellia bacterium (assembly GCA_036720245.1). Lineage (GTDB taxonomy): Bacteria > Bacillota > Clostridia > Tissierellales > Tepidimicrobiaceae > JAAZMA01. The sequence goes on from DAIMNI010000011.1 coordinate 19,355, forward strand.
TATCACCAAGTCTTTACCATAGAATAGCCTTGCCCACGTTTTGTCTCTATAGAATCATATATGCCTATATCTTCTAGCCTTTTTCTAAGCCGAGCAATATTTACAGATAGTGTGTTATCGTCTACAAAATCCATATCATCCCACAGTTCTTCTAAAAGCACTTCTCTAGGCACTATATCTCCTAAATTAGAAATTAGAATGTATAATAATGCAAATTCCTTATTACTAATTTCTATTTTCTTATTTTGCCACTCAATTATATTTTGGGTCTTATATAGATATAGTCCCCCTAATTCATATATATCTTTAGAATTATTCTCCGCATATTCTCCATAGGTTCTCCTAATTACCCCTTTGACTTTAGCTAATAGAAGATCGAAGGAGAATGGCTTGACTATATAGTCATCTCCTCCATTTTCTATAGCCATAACCTGATCCATATCTGAAAATCTCGCAGAAATAAATATAATAGGCACATTAGATATGCCCCTAATTTCCCTACACCAAAAGAATCCATCATAATTAGGAAGGTTAATATCTAGAAGTACCAAATGAGGTTTATTCTTTATAAATTCAGCCTTAATATTAGAATAGTCCTCTACTGTACTTACAATATAATCATATCTTTCTAATTTATCTTTCATAAGACTTAGGATTTTATCGTCATCTTCAATTATAAATATTCTATACATCTAAATCACCTATTTCTTTTTCCGCCCTATTCCCTGTTCTCTAGCATAATAAAATAAATATTGCTGGGCAAAACCTCCTAAGGAGCCAAATTTTTCACTGGCATATTTGGAAATATCCTTTAATTTTGTATCTTCTTTTAAATAAAAATACTCCATTACCCTTTTAACCCATACATCTACTGGGAAGGCATCATTTTTATTTAAGGAAAACAATAATATACAATCTGAAACCTTAGGCCCTACTCCTGGAAGTTTCATTAATATTTCTTTGGCTTCCACAGTTGGCATATTATATAGTTCATTTAAATTTACCTCTTTATTATAAATCATTTTAGAGGTATTTACTATATATTTAGATCTATAGCCTACTTTACATTTATCCTCTAATTCCTTTTCATCTACATTGGCTAATATTTTAGCTTCTGGAAAAGAATAATATTTTATGCCTCTATACTCATCTATAAATTCCCCATAGTTTTCACTAATTAATTCTATGGATTTTTTAATTCTAGGTATTTGATTATTAGCCGATATTATAAAAGATATTGTAGTTTCATAAGGATCCTGATTAAGTATTCTTATGCCTTCACCAAATTTTATAGCTTCTTCTAGTATAGGATCCCTTGATAATTCCTTTTTAATTTTATTGTAGTCGGTTTGCAAATCAAAATAATCTTGCCAAGTATTTTCAAAATCTTCTTCATTGATATTGGAAAATATTATATTGTCATTGTCTTTTTTAACATTTATTGTTTTTCCTTTGTGTATAGCAGTATAAGAATTATCTTCTTCCTTATGCCATCTAAAAGCCTGCCCACATTCAAAAATATGTTTTGGATCAAAGTCTTTTATACTATATTCCATATTATTTCTCCCTTCAATATCAAACATTAGGGACTGTCCCTTTTATTTGATTTCAAACATTAGGGACTGTCCCTTTCATTTGATTTCAAACATTGGGGACTGTCCCTTTTATTTGATTTTATTTGATCATTAATTTAGTGCATTTATTAATAATTCATAGGCAGTATCCATAGCTTCCTTCATGGTAACACCCTTATATAAACTTATTTTCCCTATATAATTGGAAAATCCTGCTATAGAACCTTTCATGGCCATACTTTGATAATAATTAGAGCCTTTTCTTTTAATGACTCCCTCTTTAAATCCTGTTTCAAGTATATGGTCTATTATTTCATTTTTTATGGGATGAAATTCACAGAGTCCATTTCCCTCATTTACAATAATATGTTTATAAAATTCTTGAATTCCTCCTGTAGATAGCAATATATCCAAAGTGGAAAGATTGTATTCCATACTTTCCCGCATTATATTTAAAATTTCATAGTATTTATTTTTAAAAGTTTTCTTATTTTTTATTCTTTCATATCCAATTTTTATTTCATTATCTGTATTATAAATAATAGCTGTGGATATTACCTCTTCTTTAGAACTAAAATAATCATAAATAGTCCCCTTTCCTATATTGGCAGTTTCTGCAATATCAGAAACTTTGATTAAATAGGGATTAACTCCCGACTTCATTAAATCCACAGTTGCATTGAGTATAGCTATTTCCTTTTCAGAATACTCTTTAGCAATCATATCTCTTCATCTCCCTTCATAAGATCACTCTTAGAATCCCTATGAAATAGACTATACATTACAGGTACTACCAAAAGAGTTAATACTGTAGCATAGGTCAAGCCTCCAATGGTTACAATAGCAAGTGGTTGCAACATTTCTGCACCTACCCCCATTCCAAATGCTAAAGTAGATAAACCGATTATTGTGGTTAGGGCAGTCATTAATATTGGTTGTAGACGAGTTTTCCCCGCAGATATTAGGGCTTCATCTTTATTCATACCTTTTTCTCGTAATTGATTGGCATAATCTACAAACACTATACCGTTATTTACTACAACTCCTGAAAGCACAAGAAAACCTAGCATTGAAATTAAACTTATATCATAGCCAGTAAGCTCTAGGGCTAGTAATCCTCCCGTAAAGGCCAAAGGAATGGTAAACATTACTATAAAGGGAGATAGCAATGATTGAAACTGAGCTACCATTATTAAATATATAAATGCTATTGCAGTTAAAAGCATTTTTGTTAAATCCCATAGGGCATCATTTATTATCTTGTTTTCCCCTACTATTTCCAAATTATAGCCTTCTGGTAATTTATAATCTTTAATTTTCTTTTCAAAATCCCTACTTACTAATCCAATATTATGTTCCTCATCAATACCTGACTTTACAGAAATATATCTGGTTTGGGATTTTCTATTTATGGCTGAAGGGCCTACATCTTCTTTAATTTCTGCTATTTCTTTAAGAGAAATCTCCCTATCTTCCCCTTCTTCCTTAATTTTTATCTTAAAATCTCCTAAATTGCCTTTTGTAATAGCATCTTTTTTTCCATCTAGTACTATAACTGGATAATCCTTATTGCTTAAAGACAAAGTAGTAGCAGTGTTTTTCCCTGATATTACAGAATTAATTTCTTTAAACACTTGAGCTACAGTTAATCCTTTTTCCATAGCCTTTTCTTTATCTACTATGATCTTCATCTCTCTAGACTTATTATCTATGCCTACAGATACATTAGTAGTTCCTTCTGTATCCTCTAGAACTTTTGATATATCTAGTGCTATTTCCCTTAGTTCTTCAAATTCTCTACCCTTTACTAGAACCTCTATACCAGTTCCGCCTAGGGCTGACATATCCATATTGGATGTAGCCACAGATATTTTACAATCTAAATCTGCTGTAGATTTCTTTATTTCTTTTTCTATTTCTTTATTGTCTATCTTTTGCTCTTCATCTAGTATTAAATACATAGACATGTTTTCTGTACTAGATCCAATTGATCCCATTTCCTGATTTTGAAACGCCCCTATGGTTTCAATGCCTTCTATATTTATTATTCTATCTAATACTTTATCTGACATATCTTTTAAATCTTGAAAACTGCTGTCTTCAGGCATTTTTAAATTTAAAGACATTTGTGGGGTTTCCATTTCTGGGATAAAAGATGTGCCCATATTTATGGCCAAATATCCACTAAATAAGAATAGGGATAAAACTACAACCATTACTATACCTTTATGATTTAAAGACCAAATAAGGGCCTTTTCATATACTCCAATAATTTTATCCAATATACTATATCTTTTTTCCTTCATATTTGCCAACATACTAGAGGCCATAGCTGGTACTAGAGCCAAAGCTACTAAAAGACTGGCAAATAAGGAATAAGCTATGGTTAAACCCATATCTGCAAATAATTCTTTGGATAAGCCCTTTATAAATACTATAGGTAAAAATACACAGGCTGTCGTAAGGGTAGAGGCTATTAAGGCTCCAGCAACTTCCCTTGCTCCTTCCACTGCTGCCTTTTTTGTAGACTCACCTTCGTTTCTCATCCTATAAATATTTTCAATAACCACAATGGAGTTATCTACCAGCATACCTACCCCAAGAGCTAATCCTGCCAAAGAGATTATGTTAATTGTAATTCCCGTGAAATACATCATAGCTATGGCAAATATTATACTTATGGATATAGATATTGCTATTATAAATGTGGGCTTTAAATCCCTTAGGAATATAAATAATATGATTATGGCTAGTATTCCACCATATATTATATTTTTTAGTACGGAATTTACTACCATATCAATATATATCCCTTGATCCATTAAATTTGTAAAAACTAATCCTTGATTTTCAGATGTTAATTTTTCCATTCTTTCATTAATATTAGCTGTTATCTCTCTTGTAGAGAAATTACTTTGTTTCTGAAAGGTAAGCATTACTGCATTGTTTCCATTTATTTTTGCATATATTTTATCAGAATTATCCCTATTGTTGACATCTGCCACATCTTTTAAGTAAACTTTGCCAATGGCCTCTTCTCCAGTATCAAATAGCATTAGGTTTTTTATTTCATCTATATTTTCAATTTTATCTCCTACTTTTACTAAATAATCCATGCCTTGATCAGAAATATACCCTGATGGCATAGAAAAATTTTGTGCTGTTAATATTCCTGAAATCATCTCTTTAGTTATAACCCCATCTAGAGATGCTTGCTTAAAGGCCTCTTCACGTTTCTTTTCAAATTCATCTATATTTTCATTTAATTTACTTTCCCCTTGATTTAATTCAGTCCTAGCCTTATTCGTTTCCCGTTTTAAGGCTGATTTCCCCTGAACTATTTCTGCTTCATTTGCAGCTATTTCTTTTTTCTTTTCCTGTAGTCCAGCTTTTTCTAACTCTGCTGCTTCAATTTTCGAATCCAATTGAGCCAAAGTGAATTTTAATTCTTCTTGAACTGCAAGATCTCCTTCACTAATTATTAATGCATCTAATTTACTTTGAACTTCATCTCTGTTTTCCTTTAATTCGTTTAGACCACTGTCTATGGCCTTTTCTCCCTGTAATATTTGTTCTTTAGCTGTGGTTAGGGCTTTTTCTCCTTCTTCAATTTTCCCCATTTGTTTCTTCTCTTCTGTATTTAATTTTTGCTTGCCTTCCTCAATTTCATTTTTAGCTTTTTCTAATTCTGAACCTACGCTCCCTAATTCAGAATCTATTTTATCTAAAATTTTATTATTAAGTGCTTCTATTTTTTCTGTGCTTATATAAACTTCCACATTCTCTTCTACAATCCCCGCACCAGATACAGCGGCAACCCCCTCTATACTTTCTAGTTCTGGAATTATTTTTTCATTTGTAAAATCCGAAACCTCTTTTATGCTCATATTTTCCATATCTACTGAGCTGACCATAATAGGTAACATATCTGGATTTAATCTTATTATCATTGGGGAACTAATAGAATCATCCCACATTCCCTTAATTAAATCTAGACTACCATTAATCTCTATTATGGCAGAGTCCATATTTACATCACTGTTAAATTCCAATATTACTAAAGAGGAATTATCCTGAGATATAGAGTTTATGTTTTTTATATTGCTGGTAGTGGCCACCACCTGCTCAATAGGCTTTGTCACTGCCATTTCAACTTCTTCAGGGCTCGCCCCTGGATAGCTTGTTGCAATTACTAAATATGGTAGTTCAATATTAGGTAATAAATCTGCCTCTAAATTAGCAAAAGATATTCCTCCTAGAATTAGTATCATAATTACTACTACAAATATTGTATATGGTTTTTTTACACTAAACTTTGATAACATATTGGCCTCCTAATTAAAATAAAATTCAGACTGACTGGTCAGTCTGAATTTTATTTTAGCATATGCATTAAATGATGTCAACGCATCTAAAAATAGAAAAAATTTGGGACAGCGAGAACCGTCCCCGCTGTCCCAAATTTATCTTAATACCATCCTCTTAATTTCATTACATCTGCAACTTTTTTAACTGATAGCATATATGCTGCTTGTCTTATAGTTACATCGTATTCTTCTTTTAATGCCCATATATTGTTGAAGGCTTTCATCATTTCTACTTCTTGTTTTTCTTCTACTTCTTTTTCACCCCAGTAGTAGCCATATAGATTTTGTACCCATTCGAAATAGGATACTGTAACTCCACCGGCATTAGTTAATATATCTGGTGTTACAGGAATTCCTCTTCTGTTTAATACTTCATCTGCATCTGGAGTTATTGGTCCATTTGCAGCTTCACATACTAATTTAGCATTGATTTTTTCTGCAACTTCTACTGTTATGGCATTTTCTAATGCTGCAGGTATTAGTATATCTACTTCTAATTCCCAGAATTCATCAAGAGTTATTCTTTTAGCTTTTGGATAATCTACTAAGTTTTTGTGCTCATCCATATAAGCTTTCATATCGGCAAAATCTAATCCTTCTTCATTGTAAAGTGCATAAGTTCCAACTGATGGTGCCCATTCTCCTAAAGCTACTATTGTGGCTCCTTGTTTTTGAACGTTTTTAACTGTATAGGAACCCACATTACCAAATCCTTGGATAGCTACTTTTGCACCTTTTATTTCGATGCCTAATTTCTTTGCAGCTTCTCTAGTTATTACAGAAACTCCAAATCCTGTAGCTTCGTTTCTACCTTCTGAGCCACCCCATGCTACTGGTTTACCAGTTATAACACCTAGGGAAGCTTCTCCACCATTTAATTTAATATATTCATCTACCATCCAAGCCATTACTTGGCCATTGCTTCCTACGTCTGGTGCAGGTATATCTATTTTTTCGCCTAAGTACTTGTGAAGTCCTCTTATATATCCTCTAGAGAGTCTTTCTAATTCGCCTTGAGATAGTTTTAGTGGATCACATGTTATTCCACCTTTACCTCCACCATAAGGCACTCCCATTACTCCACATTTGAAAGTCATCCAAACTGATAATGCCTTTACTTCGTCTGGATTTACTCCTGGATGTAATCTTACTCCGCCTTTACCAGGTCCAATAGCGTCATTGTGTACTGCTCTGTATCCTTTAAATACTTTAGTTGTGCCATCATCCATTTTAACTGGAATAGATACTTCAATCATCCTTTGTGGTTCTGATAATATTTCATATACTGCAGGTTCTAAACCTAATGCATCACATGCTGCCTTTACTTGCTTTTGAGCTGATTCTAATGGATTCAAGTTTTCTTTTGACATTTATAATTACCTCCCTTTATTTCATTGATGAAAACATTTTCACCAAAGAGATACAACAATATTTTAACATTGTTTTATTGATAGTGCAAGTAATTGAAGTTTAATAATTTAATTCAATTCTGCCATTATTTCATCTATATTATCTAGCCCTTCTATTAACTCTGGTAGTACTTCATATACATCTCCTACAATACCATAATCTGCTACCTTAAATATAGGGGCATTTTTGTCTTTATTTATAGCTATTATTATATCAGAGTCCTGCATTCCAGCCAAATGCTGAATTGCTCCTGATATACCACAGGCAATATAAACTGTTGGTCTAACAGTTTTTCCTGTTTGCCCTACCTGATGGGATTGATCAATCCATCCCGCATCTACTGTAGCACGGCTAGCACCTACAACTCCATCTAGCTTTTCAGCTAATTCTTCTACTAATTTAAAGCCTTCTGGATTTCCTAAGCCCCTACCACCAGATACTATGATATTGGCTTCTTCTAATTTAACTATTGCCTTTTTGGCCTTTACAGTATCTATTACTTTTGCTCTTATATCTTCTTCTTTTAAATTTGGAGTAAACTTTTCAATATTTCCACTTCTATTTTCATCATATATGGCTTTTCCCATAACCCCTGGTCTAACTGTAGACATTTGTGGCCTATGATTAGGGCAAATTATAGTTGCCATTAAGTTTCCACCAAAGGCTGGACGAGTTTGTAATAATCTCTTATTTTCTAAATCTACTTCTAATCTTGTACAGTCTGCAGTTAATCCTGTATGAATTCTAGAAGAAATCCTAGGCCCTAAATCCCTTCCTATATTAGTAGCACCGATTAATAATATTTCTGGTTTTCTTTCATTAATTAAATCACATATTACCTTAGTATATCCATCAGTAGTATATACATTTAAAAGTTCTGAATCCCCATATAATACATTATCTGCACCATATTTTACTAAAGTTTCTGCTATATCATCTACATTTTTTCCAAGTAATACTGCTGTTAATTCTGTATTTAATTCATTTGCAATCTTCTTACCTTCGCCTAATAATTCAATGGCTACATTTAAAAGTTCCCCAGCTCTTTGTTCGGCAAATACCCAAACACCACTATATTCTTCTATATTATTGTCTTCTTTTTCCTCTTCTTCTCTCATTATAGCCTCTACTGGACAAACTTCTATACATGTACCACAAGCAGTACATTTATCATTTATTACTGCTTTATCCTCTATCATATCTATAGCATCAAAGGGACATGAATCCACACATGTACCACAGCCTATACATTTTTCACTTATTACTTTTACTGCCATAATATATACCTCCCCTAAGAAATTATATGACTTTTTCTTCTTTCAGTCTAACTATCAGTTTTCTAGCTACATCCCTTGGAGCCCCTTCTATCATTTCAGATTCTCCACCTCTTCCTGGTGGTGTAAAAGATTTATTTACCTGTGTTGGAGAACCATCTAATCCAATATTGTTTATATCTGCATTGACATCTTTGGCTGATAATACCCTTATCTTGCCACCATTAAAACCTTCATAAATTCCTCTTATAGATGGATATCTAGGTTCATTTAATTCCTTTATAGCAGTAATTAAAACTGGATATTCCGATTCTACTACAAAATAGCCGTCTTCTAAAGCCCTCTTTGCCCTTACCTTTCCATTTTCTAACTTTAATTCTTCTACATAAGTAATTTGAGGTATATTTAAATGTTCTGCGATTTGAGGCCCTACTTGTGCTGTATCTCCATCTATGGCTTGTCTACCACAGAATATCATGTCATAATCCCCTATAGCTTTAATTCCTGCAGCTATTGCAGTAGATGTAGCCCAAGTATCTGAACCTGCAAAGGCTCTATCACTTAATAATATAGCCTCATCTGCACCCATAGCAATGGCCTCTACCAAAGCTATTTCTGCTTGAGGTGGACCCATGCTTAGTACTGTTACTTTAACATCTTCATTTTCATCCTTTATTCTCAATGCCTCTTCTAAAGCATTTTTATCATCTGGATTTATAATGCTAGGTACTCCTTCCCTGATCAAAGTCCCCCTTACTGGATCAATTTTTACTTCATTTGTATCAGGGACCTGCTTTAAACACACTATAATATTCATAAATTTCCCTCCTTCAATTTATCTTAATAGATTAGCTGCTATAACCATTTGTTGAACTTGAGAAGTTCCTTCGTATATTTCAGTTATTTTTGCATCTCTCATCATTCTTTCTAAAGGATAATCCCTTGTATATCCATATCCACCATGAAGCTGTACACATTTAGTAGTTACATCCATGGCAGTATTAGCTGCAAATAATTTTGCCATTGCTGCCTCTTTATTATAAGGAAGCTCATTCGCCTTATTATAGGCTGCTCTATATACTAAAAGTCTAGCTGCCTCAATAGCTGTTGCCATATCTGCTACCATCCATTGAAGACCTTGGAATTTGGCTAGTGGCCTGCCAAATTGCTCCCTTTCCTTTAGATACCTAGTTGTTTCATCTAAAGCCCCTTGGGCAATTCCTAGTGCTTGAGCTGCAATCCCAATTCTACCTCCATCTAGTGTAGACATGGCTATTCCAAAACCTCTTCCCTCAGTTCCAAGTAGATTTTCCTTAGGAATTATACAATCTGTAAATATAAGTTCAGTTGTAGAGGAACCCCTAATACCCATTTTGTCCTCCAATTTTCCTATACTAAATCCTGGTGAATCCTTTTCTACTATAAATGCAGAAATACCCCTAGTTCCTTTAGATTTATCTGTCATAGCAAATATTATATATACATCTGCCTGTCCCCCATTGGTGATAAAGATCTTAGTCCCATTAAGTATATAATTGTCTCCATCTAATACCGCAACTGTTTGCTGTCCTGCTGCATCCGTACCAGCATCAGGTTCTGTCAATCCAAAAGCCCCTAATTTTTCACCCTTTGCTAAGGGGATTAAATATTTTTGTTTTTGTTCTTCTGTGCCATATTTAAATATAGGCCAGCATCCAAGAGAAGTATGAGCTGAACATATAACACCAGTAGTGCCACATACTTTAGATAGTTCTTCTATGGCTATAACATAGTCTATTTCATTGCCACCTGCTCCCCCATATTCTACAGGAAAAGGTATGCCTAGCATATTGTATTTAGCCATTTTTTCCACAGTTTCTTTTGGAAACCTACCTGTTTCATCAATTTCCGCAGCAATGGGTTCCACTTCATTTTTTGCAAATTGCCTCATTACATCTCTTATCATCTCTTGTTCTCTTGTTAATTTAAATTCCATATATTTCCCTCCTAATGTCTAAGCTATTTCATATATTATTATATCTTAATTTAATTAAAATTTCCATAATATTTGTTAAAGTCTTAACTTTCTATTTCCTCAAAAGTTCTATAATTTTCCTCATGGAATAAGAACATTGTTAGACTTTTAACAATAATCAGATTATTTTAAGGCTCCAAATATGGAGCCTTAAATAAGTTTAAGAATTTATATAGTCTAATTTATTGTTTAAAAAATAAGATAATGTAAATAAAGATTCGTTTAAATGAACATTTTCAATTACTACATCCTCATAAACTCTTAAATCTGCTGGTGCAAAGTTCCAAATTCCTTTAATTCCAGATTTCATATATACATCAGCAATTTCTTGAGCGCTTTCTTTTGGTGTAGTAATAATCCCAATTTCCACATTATTTTTTACAATAAAATCTCCTAATTCGTCTACATCTCGAATTTCTAAATCTCTAATTTTAAGTCCAATTAATTTTGGATTCTTATCAAATAATGAAAGAATTTTAAATCCAGCATCTTCAAACCCTTTATAATTAGCTACTGCCTGCCCCAAATTTCCAGCACCTGCAATTACCGTTTTATAAATTTTATCTAGACCGAGAATTTTACCTAATTGGGTATGTAGTTCCTCTACATTATATCCATATCCCTGTTGTCCAAATCCTCCGAAATTGTTTAAATCCTGTCTAATCTGGGAAGCAGTAAATCCAGTCATATCACTTAATTCTTGTGATGAAACTCTATTTATACCTTTTTTTAGCAGTTCCCCTAAGTATCTATAGTATTTAGGCAATCTTCTAATAACAGTTACTGATACCTTATTATCTCTATCCATCATTTCCACCTCCATCGATTATTATTTCCTGTGTTTGTTTTTATTATAGCAAATGCTTATTAATCAGTCAATTTTAGCAAAATGAATATAATTTTACAAACTACTTATAATATTATTACCACAAATTTAGGAGGGTAATCATGACCAGTAAAGAACAATTAAGGAAAATTGCTGTATATTGTGATGAATATAGTCCTAAAGAAGATAATGCTTTAAATATAAGTTCCAGTGTATATAGTGAAAAATACGAAAGCTGCGAAAACTGTTCCCATTTTACTACAGAGGGTAAATGCGATATTAATTTAATTGATAAAACTTTATCTAGTTTAGCTATGGAATTAGATTTAAAAAGATAGCTCTTTAAAAGGGCTATTTTTTTTGATAAAATATAAGGTATAGCAAAAGAAAGTAGGAGATTAAAAATGATAGTTCTTTCATGTAGCAATATTTCCAAATCCTATGGAGTTAATTCCGTATTAGAAGATATAAGTTTTACTATAGAAAATGGAGATAAAATTGGCTTAATAGGTCTTAATGGATCTGGGAAAACCACTCTTTTTAATATATTATCAGGGGAAGATTTAAAGGATAATGGGGACATATATGTTCAAAAAGATTTAAAAATTGGGTATTTAAAACAACATACTAATATTGAAAGTAATCTTACAGTGTTTGAAGAATGTCTAGAAGTATTTAAATCATTAATTGAAATGGAAAAAGATATAAGGAAACTGGAGGAGAAGATAAGCCAGATTGGCGAAAATAGAAATTCAGAAAAATTGGATTCCCTTTTAAATGAATATTCTATTTTATTAGATGAATTTAACGAAAAAAATGGATATGGATATAAATCTGAAATTAAAGGAATATTAAAAGGATTAGGTTTTTCTGAAGAAGAAATGGATAGAAACTCTAATGTATTAAGTGGTGGACAAAAAGCAAGGCTTTCCTTGGCTAAACTTTTATTAAATAAACCAGATATTTTATTATTAGATGAACCTACTAATCATTTAGATATAAGTGCAATCACCTGGCTGGAAGGTTTTTTAAAAGAATATAATAAAGCAGTTTTAGTAATATCCCATGATAGATATTTTTTAAATAATGTAGTATCTAAAATATTTCATTTAGAAAATAAAAATATAAAAATTTATAATGCTAATTATTCTAAATATATGGAACAGAGAAAGAAAGATTTAGAAGTATTAAAAAATCAATATGAAAATCAGCAAAAAGAAGTAAAAAGGCAGGAAGAAATTATTCAAAGATTTTCTAATTATGGTGGTAGTAGATATATTAAACAGGCACAGGCAAGGCAAAAGTTATTAGATAAAATGAAATTAATAGATAAGCCTATAGATGATAAAAAGGTAAAGATAAATTTTGAACCTAGGATAAAATCTGGTAGAGATGTGCTACGAGTTGAAAACCTTGAAAAATCCTTTGGGGATTATAAGCTCTTTGAAAATATTAATTTTAATATATATAGAGGAGAAAAAGTAGGATTAATTGGTCCAAACGGTATTGGGAAGACCACTGTTTTTAGGACCATATTAAATGAAATTCCCTATGATAATGGAAATATTAATATTGGCCATCATGTTCATATTGGATATTTTGATCAGGAACAAAGCAATTTAAACTTAAATAATACTATTATGGATGAAATTTGGGATGATAATCCTAAATTAAATCATTATGAAATTAGAAGTATTTTAAGTCGCTTTTTATTTATTGGAGATGATATTTTCAAAGAAATAAATGAATTAAGTGGGGGTGAAAGAGGAAGACTTCAATTATTAAAAACGATGCTTTCAGATGCAAATTTCCTATTAATGGACGAGCCTACTAATCATTTAGATATAGATTCTAAAGAGGTTTTAGAAGATGCCTTAATGGATTATGAAGGCACAATATTTACTATATCCCATGATAGATATTTTTTAAATACTGTATGTGATAAAATTTTAGAAATGACAGAAGAAGGTATAGAAGAATATTTAGGTAATTATGATTATTATTTAGAAAAGAAAAAGGAAATTGTAGTTGAAGATGAAGAAGAATTTAAAACTAAAACCCAAATAAAATTAGAAAGAAAAAAGGAAAAAGAAAAACAAGAGATTGAAAAGAAAAAGAAAAAAGAAATAGAAGAATTAGAAAAATTAATAGAAGAAAAAGAAAACCTCATAGATAATTTAGATAACCTTTTATGTAGTCCAGAAATATATGAAGAACCAGAAAAAGCCTTAGAATTATCCCAAGAAAGGGAAGATTTACAAATCCAATTGGATAAGTTCTATAATCAGTGGATATTTTTAACAGAAAAATAGTTTCCCCACATTATCCACAAATTATGCACAAAATCCACAGACTTGTCCACAGAAACTTGTACATTTTAGAGGCTTTTTAGCCACTCCTCCACATTATCCACAGGATAGCCAATGTAACTTTTTATTGGATTGTGGAAATAATGTGGAGAAATTGTGGATTATTATTATTTTAACTCTAAATTCGGCTCTACATTTAAATGATAGTCTGAAACTTTACCGTCTATATAATTAAAATATGCGGCTGAACCTATCATGGCTGCATTGTCAGTACATAGAATTCTAGAGGGATAAAATATTTCAATATTTTCTTCATGCCCTCTATTTTTAATTAAATTTCTAAGTCCTTCATTGGAAGCTACTCCACCAGCTAATACGATTTTATCTGAGTTTCTTTCTTTTGCTAATTTTATGGCTTTTTCTACTAATACTTCTATAACCGCCTGTTGAAAACTAGCAGCCACATCTTCTACTACTATATCTTCACCTTTTTGTTTCATTTGATTTAAATAATTAAGTACTGCAGTTTTTAGTCCACTAAAGCTAAAATCATAAGAATCCTTTTCTAAATATACCCTAGGAAAATCTATGGCAGATTTGTCCCCAATTTTGGCTAATTTATCTATTACAGGTCCTCCTGGGTATGGTAGTCCTAATGCTCTTGCTATTTTATCAAAAGCCTCCCCTGCTGCATCATCTCTAGTTCTACCTATTAATTCGTAATCTGTATAGGAATTGGCTTGAACTAAATAAGTGTGGCCTCCTGATACTACTAAACAAGTAAATGGGGGTTCTAAACTTTTATGTTCTATATAATTAGCACAAATATGCCCTTGTATATGATTTACTCCCACCAAGGGTTTGTCTAACCCATAGGCTATGGCCTTGGCAGAAGATAGGCCTACTAGTAATGCCCCCACTAAACCTGGACCTTGTGTTACACCTATTAAGTCTATATCTTGAAAACTTATATTTGCCTCATCTAGGGCCTGCTGAATTATTAAATTTATAGTTTCAATATGTTTTCTAGACGCTACCTCTGGTACTACTCCTCCAAATTTTCTATGAATCTCTATTTGAGAGGATATTATATTAGACAAAACCTCTCTGCCTCCTTTTAAAACTGCAACAGAGGTTTCATCACAGGAAGTTTCTATTGATAAAGTTAAAGTCATTTAATCACCTCATTAAAATGGGATGCTTTTCCACATTATGATTGCATCCTCATTATCTCCATAATAATTTTTTCGAACCCCATATTCAGAAAAACCGTGCTTTTTATATAGGGATTTTGCCACTTCATTGGAACGTCTAACTTCCAATGTCATAGCTCTAATATTTCTATCTATACATAATTGTATTAGACCTTCTAATAATTTGTTTCCTACACCTAGTCCCCTATATTCCTTTTCTACACCTATATTAGTAACATGGCCCTCATCTATTATAAGCCATATACCTCCATATCCTACTACATAATTATCTATTTCTGCTACAATATATTTGGCTAATAAATTCTTAGTAATTTCCAATTCAAAAGATTCCCTAGACCAAGGAGTAGAAAAAGTACTCTTCTCTATTTCCATTATTCTATCTAAATCAGTTTTTCCCATCTCCCGAATTATAATATCCATATTTAGCCTTCTCTCTTTCTCAATTCTCTTTGGGCTTGAGATTCCCTTAGATAATTTGGTGCTAAGGTATAATAATCATCCATTATACCTTCATTGTATTTTATTATGGCCAACTCTCCAACACTTGAAGCCTTGCATTCATTTAAGCCTATAGGGGATAATCTTACTTTTTTCCCTAGAGTATTTATAATCTTATCTTTATAAAGATGTACTCCATTGCCATTAATTATTATATTTTCATATACTTTAAGAGTATCTAATAAATCTTCTATTTCCATAGTAGTAGGCTCCATTATATTTATAAGTTTTTCATCTTCCCACTTATATATGCCAGTATAGACTCTATTTCGCCTAGCATCTATCATAGGTACTATTATACCATTATAGGGTAAATTATAGGCTAGGGCTTCTAAGGTAGATACTCCAACTATGGGTTTGTCAAATACATGGGCAAAAGATTTTATTGTGGCAGCCCCTATTCTAAGTCCAGTAAAGGAACCTGGTCCTATGGAGACCCCATATAAATCTATATCTTGTGGTTTTAATTTTAAATTATCTAGAATCTCTTTAATCATGGGAATCAAATTTTCAGAATGGCTCATATCTTGATTTAATGAAAATTCCCCCAATAAATAATCCTCATCTAATACAGCACAAGTGGCCATCATAGTAGAGGTATCTATAGCTAATGTTCTCAATCTATATTCAACTCCTCAATTAATTCTTTAAATCTATCTCCCTTTCCATTTAAAATTAATATTCTATTATCTAATTCTTTTCCTTTTTCTATGCTTATATTAATTGTGCCTTCAGGTAAGATATCCTCTATTTTATCTCCCCATTCAATAATACATACCCCATCTGAATAAAAATATTCCTCAAAGCCTAAATCATCTAAATCTGTAATACCTTCTAATCTATATACGTCAAAATGATATAAATTAAGTTTCCCCTTGTATTCATTTATTAATGTAAATGTAGGGCTAGTAATATAGTCCTCTACCCCTAGACCAATGCCTATAGATTTAGTTAAAGTAGTCTTCCCTGCTCCTAAATCTCCTATTAGACATATAATATCCCCAGGCTTTAATAAACTACCTAATTTTTCTCCAAATTCTTTTGTATCTTTTAAACCATTTAGTATTATTTTTGCCATTATATCAGCCTTTCTATTCAATAAACTATGTATTATTATAGCATTAGGCATTGGAATTAACAATAGATTGGGAAATATAGTGAAACAAAGTCATGGGGAAAATAGTAATGGCATTAGGTACCGTATTTCCTAATGCCATTACTATTTGGATAAGGGATTGTTCCTTGTATTAGTTTTTTGTTATCTAACAATAAAAGAAACCTTAACATTTAGTCTATAATTTACTATTTTATCGTTTTCAACAATAGCCTGCATATTATCTATATAAACGCTTTGAATATTGTCTATTGTCTTTGCAGCTTCCGAAACTGCCTCCTGTGCTGCAGCTTCCCAACCATTTGCTGATTCTGAAAGAAGTTCTATAACTTTAACAACTGCCATATACATCCTCCAATCCAATTTTTATATTCTCTAATACATATATTGTATCCAAATTATACTTATTTATTTCTTCCTTTTAAAAATAGCTATTATTTCTCTTGTTGCCCCATATCCAGCATTTGTTGAAATACAGGATACCAATTCCCAGCCTTCTTCTCCAAATTCATTGAGTTTAGAATCAAAATCTTCAGTATCTAATATGCCACCTGAAAAACCTTTTGTTTCAACTTTAAAGCTAGTATATTCCCATTTTCCCATACGAACCCCTCCCTAAGATAATATTGTTATTATCTATAATTATTGAATATAAAATAAATTATGCGATGCTAAAGTTTAAGGTTCCATGCTAATATACGAATCCATTATATCAGAATCCTCACTTAATAAATATATTTATTTTTTAAAGTTTTCAATAAAATTAGCTTTGATAAGTTTTAATTTGATTTATTGTTATTTAAATGAACGATAAATTTTGCCATAAAAACAAGGTAGAAATTATCCTACCTTAGTCTTTGTAAATATCACCTCTTGTATCTATTTTAATAATTTTTATAGTTTGTTCATTCTCATACATATATACAATTCTATATTTCCCAACTCTTAGTCTAAATAGTGGAGGTACCTTATTCCCTATAAGTTTTTTTATATCACCTAATGGTATCTTCTCAATAGCATTTTTAATTCTTATTGAAGTCTTGTAATCATAGGCCTCTAGAGATTTTCTTGCCTGTTTGGAATAATTAACCTTATTCATCTTTTTTGCCCTCAATAATTTTTTCTATTTCTTCCGAGCTATACCATTCATCTTCCTCTAATATATTTAATATATCCTCTTCATCTTTAGTCTCAAGTATTAGTGTTGGTTCTTCTTCTTCTTTTATAAATTTTATAAAGCTAATAACTTTGCCCAGTTTTTCTTCTGGTAGATCTTCAACTAACTCTAGTATCAACTTTTTTGAGGTAGCCATTCTAACCACTCCTATTAATATCATATTAAATTCCCAAGTTAAAGTTTTTCCTACAATGAACTAGTGTTAATATACTAATGTCCTTATTATCTTCCTAATATATCATCCTATAAAAATAGATAATTAATTCCCTCATATTAGGGATCCTTTAATTCTGGAACAATTTTCCTATATTTGGGTACTTTTTCAAATAATTAGATTTATTTGTAATTCATCGGCAGTTGCAAAATTATCTTTTTTTATATCCATTTGCCCCTTTTTAGTCTTGTCTAGAACATGCAATTTATACATAAATTCCTCCATATCGATTTTATCTGGCAAATTAGATACTAAATTTATAAGGTCCTGTTTTAAAATTTGCATAACTATACCTCCAATTACTTTACTACATTAATTATATAATAATATCCTAAAAAAATCTTCTTTTAACAGAATATTATTTTTATTTTTTGAAATCCTTCAATAAAACAACCCACTTATTCTTCTATAACTTTTTCAAAAATAATTTGCTGCACAAAATAATACTGATAAATCATATAATATAAAATAATGTGCATTAAACATAGAGTTAAATATTTAAAGTTATTACTCCTTATCAGCACCTAATACAAGTGTCCCAAATGCAAAAGAAGATTTATCTATTTTACTCCTGATTAATAAGCAATGTATAGATTTTCCTTCAACCCGATAATCATTATATATTTCTAAATCCTCATCTTTTTCAAATACAACTTCTGCATTTCCGTTATCAACTAAAGTTATCGCAAATGGTTCTACACTATAATCTGAAACAATATTTCCTCTTTCATCTACTATGTAATCATAAACTTCAAACTCAGTAGTTTCAAAATTCAGGGCTTCAATTTCAATTTTGTCTCCAAAATCAATCATTGGCAAATCAATAAATCTTTTACCAACCATAACATCTTTTATCCCTTCTTCAATATCTTCTTTCTCTCTATTATTTCTATCCAAATAATGAATCACCTTTAATTCATTAGAATCATATAAAACTTTGATTGCTGGCTCTTGAATCATCTTATTTTGGCAAGATGCTAAAACTAATAATATTAATAATAAACTGATCATAATAAATATAATTTTAAACTTTTTCACTGTGTTTCATCTCCTCAAATATAAATTCTTTTGCTTCACATAAATCTAAGAATACGATGGGGACATTCCTCAGAAAGCTCGACCATCTTGCAAGAGGTGTGCCCCCTTACCTTTGCACCATTTTCGATTATGCAACTAAAACTTTCTTTTACTAATTTCCTGTTTTATTTTAATTAGTATGTCATATTAAAAAAGGCGAAAATCTTCATTTATAAAGTCTATTACACATCCATGATTTTGTATAATATCTACAGCTAATAACCCCATTGCCTTATGAGTGTTTGGAAAAATGTCCCTTTTCAAGGCAGAAATATTCATTAATTCTATACTTTTATCGCTAATGATAAGTTTAATATTGCCCATAGTGTAGACATCTTCCTTTATTATTCCACCAACACCAGCTATATCATCTTTATTCTCATGTTTAGTTTCTAGAAAAGGAATAAATTCCTTACTAAACATACTTTCAGTGTTTCCGCTATCGAATCCAAAATACATACAATTATTATCATATTGGGCATTAATGATTGGCATATTGTCCCAATATAATAGCCCCTTATTTTCATACCATTGCGGTTTCTCTATAATAAATTTTCTAGTATGAGGGTTAATTGTCCACTTGAAATTGCTGATAATATCCCATCCCAAAAAGCCATTTACCTTTAAGCTATTTCCCTCTTTATCAAAACCAAAATCCAATTGATTATCTGGTACAACAATTACAATTAAATTCTTAATAGTATTATCTCCAATTTCAAATTCGGGGATCATATACTTAGAGACAGTTTCTATTTTCCCAGTATTTCCTCCTACAGTTATTTTATCTTTTAAAGGAATTGCCCCTATACTATCTGCTACAGATTCACTAATTGCAGTAATAGATGCACCTGTATCAAATACAAGTGGTATGAATTTGCCATCCACTGTAATATTAATTAAAAATAAATTCATGAACCGTTGTTTAGACATATTAATTATATTTTCATTTTCTGAATATAATATTTTCATCTCTTTTGCCATATTAATCCCTCCTTCCAACAATATGAAAACCTTTCTCATAATTTCAGCCTTAAGATTAAGCCTCAAATTTCACTCCAATCTCATCTTATAAATCGTAGAATTATGTTCAACATTAGTTATATCATTTTTAAAACTACCTGTACTAGCAGCCTTAAGTCCACACTTTTCCATCACACGGCAAGATGCTATATTTTCTGTAGCCACAGTGCAGTAGAAGTCTCGTACACCTATTGTATAAGCAAAGTTAATCATTGCCTTTGCCATTTCTGTCGCATATCCATTACCCCAAAATTCTTTTACAACATCATATCCAAAACCCCACGAACCTTCAGGCCCTTCAGTTCCTATGCAACAAGTTCCTATTGGCTCATTTGTTATCTTATCATACGCAATAAAAGGATATTCATCTTCCCAATCATCTATATCCCATATTATTTTACGAAGCTCATCACCATTTTTATATGGTGGATTGTTTAAGTATTTTCCTGTTTCAGGGTCACCCCAAAGTTTAGCGGCAAAATCGGTATCATCTATAGTCATGCTTCTAAGTATTAATCTATCTGTTTCTATATCATTTGTTTTCATATTTATCACTTTCCCCTTTTAATAAAATTTAACTGCACATATTTTCACTTATATGCTATGACATCAAGCATTCTACTTTTAATCGTGTTTTTTAAATCAATACTAAAACGATATTCATTTTTAAAAATCTCAATTTCTCTAAACCTTTTAAATAGTTCTTTTAATTCGTGAGTATCGGTATAGTAATGAGGAATATCTTCCTCACCTTCTCTTGAGCCTATAAATGTGTTTTTTTCTACTTCTTTCCCTAGTCCAAAAGAATCATCCTCTATTGACATAAAATCAACTAAAATGCATCCATCCTTTTTTAACACCCTATAGATTTCAGAAATACTATTTTTGATTCCCTCTAAACTCTGATGATGAATTACAGATGAACAAATAATTGCATCAAAAACATCATCTTCAAATGGGAGGTGATTTATATCTGCCTGTATTAAGTTAATATTACTTATAGCTTTTTTATCTATATATTCCCTTAACCACTCAATTGCTTGTACATTAATATCTATTGAAGTTACATTGAAATCATTTTTAGAAAGATAGATACTATGTTTGCCATACCCACTCCCTATATCTAGAATTCTTTTATATCCCATCTTTTTAAACAATTTAACATTGTCCTTAAAAACAGGTGTAAAATCAATATTTAATTTCCCGTATATATTCCTAACTGGTAAATCAATCGTATTCCAACCCACTTATAATTGCCTCCTTAATAAATCTTTATTAAAAATCCCACCTTTTCCTTCTATATTTAATCTGCCACTAAATTTATACATAAATTCTGTCCTGTCATCAAATATCTTTTTAGATATATCATAATTTAATTTTCTTCTACAATCCTCAAGATGGCATTTAAATTCTTCATTATTATAAAATTCAATTGATGCATCAACACTTTTTTCGTCGTATGCCTGATATACAAAGTTCAACCACACTTCCATAGTCCCCATATGATCTAACATATCTGCATCTTGTACTATTCTTATATGTTTAGGCCAATCTTCATTACTATTTCTTAAATTATGACATCTAATTATTTCGGCAATCTCCATTAATTCTTTATGTGTACATTCATCTTTTAATATTTGCTTAATTAAAATGCTTCCATTTTCATTATGTGGTTCTATCCCCTTGGCTATATCATGAAAAAGTGCAGCTACATATATTACATTATCTTTTGAATTATCTATTTCATCTATGATTTTTTTAATTTCTATTGATAATTTTGCTGTTCTTAATCCATGATAATAAATATATCCTTTTTCCCTTTTAGAGTGAGAGTATCTTTTTCCCATTTTATGAAATGCTAATTCTTCCATTTTATTAATATCCATATCAGTCTTCCCTCCCTAAAATATAATTGAGTTTTAAATACATTTATACATTCTTAAAATTTACTATACAATTATAAAAGAGTACCTTTAATACATGCTTCTGGAAGTATAAGCCCATTATATCAGAATCTTCACCTAACAAATATATTTATTTTTAAAACTTTTCAATAAAAAAGTCCTACTTAAATTACTAGGCTATTTTAAAAATTTAAGTTTAATTTTAATTATATTGTGGTATAATATGATTAAAGGTAATCGGATTCGCATAAATGCGATTGCCACTCAGGTAATTAAATCATTTTAATCACCCTGTATTGGCCTACAGGGTGATTATTTTTTCCCTTGATTATTATCCTTTAATAGATTAATAATTAAGGAGATTAGCGATATTACCAACATAGAAAACATAATCATTAACGATATAGCTTCATAAGTATTCATATCGCACCACCTCCTTTCATCCGAAATGAGGTGGCAACCACACCCTGCTTTTTCCGATTACCTTGTCCTTATTTTATCATAATAACAGCTTCACTATCAATGATAGCTTTCTTTTAACAACATTAAATTATTCATCCCATGACTGAAGTCGCGGGTGTTCTTGGCAAAATCATAAAATTCAAATAGTGGATTAGATCTTTGGTATTTTATTCTAATCATCGAGTATTTCAATACCTACCAATTTCATTAAATATTTTGCATTGGTGGAAGTTGATTTGCCTAATCTAATTTTATAATCGAAGTGTATTTTATTATCTTTGTATTGCTCAGAGAAATTATAGTTTTTTATTCTGCTATATTTATCTAGTGCACATAATTCTAAATCATGGGTAGTTATTACTCCGATTACTCCTAATTTATTAAGATTGGCAATAACATTTTTAGCACCTAATATTCTATCTACAGAGTTTGTTCCTTTAAAAATTTCATCAATGAAAAAAATCATATTCTTATTTTCCTTTGCCCCATTGATAATCTCTTTAATTCTAAGAAGTTCGGCATAAAAAGTTGATATTCCTTTCTCCAAATCATCTGTTACTCTCATAGATGTAAATATATCTAATACTGGGCAGGACATTTTATTAGCATATACAGGTCCCCCACTATATGCTAATACTAAATTGATTCCTAATGTCCTTAAAAATGTTGTTTTGCCTGACATATTTGAGCCAGTAATAATAAAAATACTATCATCCAACTCTATATTATTTAGTATTCTCTCATTATTGCTTATAAGTGGATGACCTAATCCTTCTGCCCTTACTCTTAATTTGGAATTATCAATAGTTGGAAATGAAATCCCTTCCCCTACTTGCATTAAAACACTCAAACTAATTAAAGATTCAATTTCTCCTATGGCCTCAATCCATTTTTTTACTTCTAAACCATATTTATTTTTCCAATTTTCTAATAGAAAAGTACATTCATAATCCCAGAGGAATAATATATTAAATACTAGATATATTAAACCATTATTATATCTTAAGTTAATTTTTTCTGTAATTTTATCAAGTTCTTTTATTGCTAATATAGATGAATGTTTTTCATTAAATAGGATTTTCTTTATATTATTTAATTTTTTAGATTCAAACTTTTCTTTTTCTAATAGTTTCAATATGTCTACATAAGTCTCTAAATTACGTTTAAAAGTACCTACTGGTTTTAGGATATTATTCATCGTCGAGAACCTTATCATCCATAATAAGGATTGAAACAATATTAATAGTGGAATTAATATATATATTCTTTTCATTTTAAATATTATAATTACTACAGATAATGGTATAACAATTATCGGAAGAAAATAGATTAATCCTCTTACTATTTGTGACTTTATCATAATTTCTTTATTTTTTTCTGCATACTTTATTAACTTTTCTGGGTCTTGTAGTTCCTTTTTATGTTTACCTCCTAGATATTCCATCTCTTGACAAAAGTCTAGTTTATTACTAAGTTCATTTATTGCCTCTTGTCTCAAATATATTTCATCTTTATCATATTGAGCTTCCAATAAAATTTCTGCCAATCTTCTTCTACCATTCCATGTATTGGCTATATTTATAAACTGAAATAAAGATTTTTTCCCTACTATATCTAAATCAAAAGAATATTTATGTTCCTTGTTTATAAATTCTTCTCCAATATCGTCAAAATCAACCCAATCTCCATCAATTCTAGCTAAATATTTATTATTTATGTTTATAATTTCTTTTGAAAAATTTAATTTATCCTTGATTATATTATGATATATTATTAAACAGATAAATAATATAGCTAAAATAAAGTCCATAACTACATAAATTGTTTTATAATCTATCTTAATAATTATATATGAAATAAATACAATTGCTAAAAATGTTATAAGTCTAAAAGTACTAATTAAACTAGATGTGTTGCTATATTTCTTAATATTTTCATTTTGTTTCTGTATTCTTATTATAAATTTATCTTTAGTCATTGAATCACCTTTTTCTGATTACATTGTCCCTATAATACCACAATAAAGCTTCAATACCAATCTCCATTATCATAATAATCAGCCTTATATCTTTCAAACTGTTCTAATATACTAGGATTATCTGATAAAAATTTATTTAATAGATATATATTGCCCAAGGTACTAAGACCTACCCCATGTTCCATTATTTCTGTATCCCTAAGCCTAGTGTCTACTGTGCCAATGTTTTTTAAAAATTCTTCTATTATATTGTGCCTATTTAAGAGAAATTTTCCTAAACTTTTACCTTCCTCTGTAAGCTGAATTATACCATATTTTTGATAATCTACCATTCCTAATTCCTTTAATTTTTGAACTATTTTAGTTGCTGATGATGGGCGAACATTTAAATTCTTTGCTAATTGGTTCATCCGTACATAATCCTCACTCCTACACATTCGATAAATCATTTCTAAATAATCTTCCATACTGGAAGTTAGTAGGTTCTTTTCTTGATTTAGCATTTTATAACCTCGAAGTGTATAAAATTCATCTTTCTTATTCATTTATTCTACCTCCTCAAAATTTTAGTAACATATACAAGTACTGCTGAATATTCTAATTATTAGCTTTAACTAATAAAGTTTCCCATAGCTAACTTATGAAATAAGATAACAAAAAATTAATAAAATGGAGGTTTTATTATGAATGAAAATTTACTTACATTAAATGAATTGCCTATTGGCTCTATAGGTATAGTTAAAGAACTTGCTTTAGATGGGCCAATTCGTAGAAGAATATTAGATTTAGGTCTTATTTATAATACCAATGTAAAATCCTTGGGAGAAAGTCCATCAGGGGATCCTATTGCATAT
>DAIMNI010000011.1:44650-48939 GCA_036720245.1 Tissierellia bacterium
CACTATTGCACTTCGTTCAGAAGAGTCTTCTCGAATATTAGTAGAATTAGTACCATCTAGAGAATAGGAGGGAATTTTCTAATGGGTCTTACAAGTCAATCTATGGGTATTAATTTATTAAAAGAAAAATTTGAAATAGAATTAGATTCCTCTAGTGATATGGTCATTGCATTGGCAGGTAATCCCAATACGGGGAAAAGCACAGTATTTAATAGCCTTACAGGACTTAACCAACATACGGGAAATTGGCCTGGTAAAACTGTTACTAATGCTCAAGGCAAATATATATATAAAGATAAACAATATGCATTAATAGACTTGCCGGGCACTTATTCTATATTATCTAATTCTGTGGAAGAAGAAATAGCTAGAGATTTTATCTGCTTTGGGTCTCCCCATACAACTGTAGTTGTAACAGATGCTACTTCCCTTGAAAGAAATCTTAATTTAGTACTTCAAATAATGGAAATTACAGATAAGGTAGTTGTATGCGTAAATCTTATGGATGAGGCTAAAAGAAAAAATATTAACATTGATTTGCAAAGACTAGAAAAGCTCTTAGGCATACCTGTAGTAGGAACTTCAGCTAGAAATGGTGAAGGATTAGAAGAATTAAAAAGCACTATAGAAAAGGTCGCCCTTGGAGAAATTAAAACTAATCCTAGAAAAGTAGTTTATAGAGATATTCTAGAAAATGCAGTTAAAGAAATAGAGCCCTATATAAAACCCTTAGTAGGAGATAAGATAAATAGCAGATGGATGTCTCTTCGTTTAATAGATGGAGATTATAAATTAATAAAATCAGTGGAAGACTATATAGATTTTGATTTATCTAAGGATCAATTTCTAAATGGGAAGCTTAAATCTATTAAGGACAATTTTGAAAAAGAAAAACTTAATATAGAGAATTTAAAAGATTCTATAGTGTCTAGCATTATAAGTACTGGAGAAAATATTAGTAAAGAAATTATTACATTTCAAAATAAAAACTATAATGAAATAGATCGGAAAATTGATAGCATACTTACTTCAAAAATATTTGGCATACCCATAATGATTGCCCTTTTAGGCCTTGTTTTTTGGATTACTATTGAAGGTGCCAATGCTCCTTCTGATTTATTAGCTAAATTCCTGTTTTGGTTAGAGGCAAAATTAAGTGATGGCTTTAAGTTTATAGGAGCTCCAATTTGGTTACATGATATGTTGGTATTGGGAGTTTATCGTACACTAGCATGGGTTGTGTCGGTGATGCTACCTCCAATGGCTATATTTTTTCCACTATTTACATTATTAGAGGATTCAGGTTATCTGCCTAGAATTGCATTTAATTTAGATTATTATTTCAAAAAAGCTGGAGCCCATGGAAAGCAGGCTCTAACTATGTGCATGGGCTTTGGTTGCAATGCTGCTGGAATTATTTCCTGTAGAATTATTGACTCCCCAAGAGAACGGTTAATTGCCATTATTACAAATAATTTTGTACCTTGTAATGGTCGTTTTCCAATACTAATTTCCCTAGCGGGGATATTTATTGTAAGCTCCACTGGTGTATTTCGTTCCCTAACTGCCACTTTATCAGTTTTAGTATCTATAATTCTAGGGGTTATAATTACTTTATTTATATCTAAATTATTATCTAGAACAATTTTAAAGGGATTACCTTCTTCCTTTACTTTAGAACTACCCCCATATAGAAAACCTCAAGTAGGTAAAATTATAGTTCATTCTATTTTTGACCGTACATTATTTGTGCTAGCCCGTGCTATTTCAGTAGCTGCTCCTGCTGGTTTGGTTATTTGGATTATGGCAAATATTACAATTGGTGATTTAAGTTTATTAACTCATTTTGCTATGTTTCTAAACCCCTTTGCAGAATTATTGGGAATGGATGGCTATATTTTAATGGCCTTTATACTAGGCCTACCAGCCAATGAAATAGTTATCCCCATTTTAATTATGAGCTACATGTCTAAAGGAGCTATGCTAGAGTTAGATAGTCTAGCTGAAATGAAACAACTATTTATAGATAATGGTTGGACCTGGCTAACTTCTATTTGTACTATGCTATTTACACTAAACCATTGGCCTTGTGCCACTACTTTACTGACAATACGAAAAGAAACTCAAAGCTTTAAATGGACATTTATATCCTTTTTAGTTCCTACAATTACGGGAATTATTATATGCTTTGTAGTGGCTCAAGTGGCGGGGCTTTTTGGATAGCAAATTAAGAATCCATTGAAAAAGATTACATATTTTTTCAATGGATTCGACTTAAAACAGCCTACTAAAACTGTTATTGCATCTGACCTAAGCTTAGGACACATATATTATAAATAACTATTTATTTTCCAAAATATATTTAATTGCTTCTTCCATATACTCGTCCCTACCTTCCCTTACTCCTTCTATAGTTTTTTCTATATAGATATCTGGACTAAGTCCTATTCTTTGAGTCTGTTTGCCTTCAGGTGTATATACTCCAAAAGATGAAAAAGATATTATATTTCCACAAGGAAGTTGTATGTAACTTACATCTCCATTTGCTCCAATAGAATTTTCTCCCATAACAGTTACATTAAAAGCTTCTCTAAGACTTAAAACAGAAGTCTCGCCTGCACTTTGGGTAGTTTCATCCATCAATATTACTATAGGATTTTCATATATAAGTTCTGTAGAAAATTCTGTAAACTGTTCCATTTTTATAAATACACCTGGAACTACTCTTGATGGAATACTGAAACTAACATATGGTATTCTTTTATCAAATAAATATTCTTGTAAAAAAGCAAAATCACTCGTAGGATATTGTCGTAAATCAATAATTATACCATCAGTATTTTTAAAATCTTTCATAATCATATCTACTTCATTAGGTTTTAATTTAGATGGATTTATAAGTCCAATATTATTTTCTAAAATTTTATAATCTTCTTCTTCTGCATTGTTGTAACTATATAATTTAAAAGGCTTTCCTTCAAACTCGCATTCTATTTTATCATTATCTCTTAGCACAGTTATATTCATTATTTTTTCATGAGATGTTAAAATCATTCTACCCATTGGATTTAATATTTTTTCATTGTTTGGAATAGATATATATTTCTTTATATCTTCTATGGCATCTTCTATTTCTTTACCATCTATTTCCACAGGTATATCACCAGCTAATAAAGGACATGTATCTTTATATTCATCTTCAATTCTTTCAACTACATATTTTCCCTCAGCTTTTGTTAAATATACTGGAGCTATATATTTACCAAATTCAATATTATAGAATTCAAGTGCATCTTCTAATTGAGTACCTGAAAAAAAAGTATGTCCATCATGGAGTTTTGCTGAAAGTGAAGCAAGGGTCTGATTATAGCTATGTTTATCTGTTCCACTTAACATAATCTCTATATATTCTTCTAATATTAAATCCCAGTCATCATCTAAGATATCTAAATAGGGATAATAATATTCCATAGCATTCCAAAATCTAAAAAGGCTTAATAAACGGTATCTACTGTCACTATAATCCATATCTTTATAAATTTTTTCATTTGTAAACGTAGGAGCACCACTATAAGTAAAGTATATAGGAGCTTTACTTCTATTTAACTCTGCTGGAATTTCCTTTATTTCTAACAGTGCCTCTGAAAGAGAATCTCCTAAATATGATTTATCTTTAATCCAACTTATATCAGCTTGTACTATTTTATCTTCTTCTTTTGCTAATTCCCATCCTGGGAATTTCCCTTGATAATTTCCATAGTCTATTTCTCCAAGATCTATAAACCAATCATAGAGTATATTATTAACTTCTTTTTCATTTTTAGCTTCTTCAATTATAGGGATTAAATTAAGTAGTTCTTCATCCCAATCTTTCTCACCTGATAAAAAAGCAGGATGAGTATATTTAACATAGCCCCATACTTTGCAAAGTTTTTTGAGATTATAAACTTCTAAATCATCTTTGTTTTTATCTTGAAAAATTGTATCTCTAAATATAAATAAGGAAGTGCTTGTAATCAAGATAAGTATAATAAATATAAATATTATGTTTTTACTTTTTTTATTTACCATAAAGAAACTCCTTTCATTGCCATTTGGAATACCTGTTAATATAGAATTGTGTCGATCTTCTAAAAAAATAGTTATCATCAATTCCCTCAGCATCTTTTAATTATATCAAAATTTTCATACAATAGGTATGCCTATTCCCATAAATTTCTAAAGTTCTTGTATAAACTTAATTGCAAAACTAAAATAGACCCCTTTTTGCATTGCAGTCTAATTTAGTT
>DAIMNI010000012.1:0-8926 GCA_036720245.1 Tissierellia bacterium
AGCGGTGTTAAATTTTCAATGTGCATTGGGGCTTTTGACGCTTTAATCATAGTATATCCTTATTAAAGATACAATGGAAAGTTACAGAATTGTTACAAAAATTAATTAAATTATTGTAACAATTCTGTAATAATCCAAAAATAAAAAGGCTATATAAAATATAGCCTTTTTATACTATTCTACAGTAATAGCCTCTGTAGGACAGGAATCCTCTGCTTCCTTAGCAGATTCTATTAAGCTTTCATCTATTTCTTCATCTATAGCTACTGCCAAACCATCATCGTCCATGCTAAATACTTCTGGACAAATACTATTACATAATTCACAACCTATGCATACATCCTTATCTACTACTGCTTTCATTGGGATACCTCCTAATATATTTTTTAATATAGATGTATTTTTAGATAATATTTCTGTGGCTTTAAGTATTAGATTTTCTCTAAATAGGGTTCTACATGTACCATACAATGTTTCACATCTGTAATATCTGTTTCTATCATATCATGCACTTTTTCTGCTATATTATGTCCATCAATTACAGAAATATTACCATCTACATATATATCTATATCTACATATATTCTACTACCAAAAATTCTAGTTTTCAAGTTTTTTATTCCTCGAACTCCATCTATTGATAAGGTATCTTTTTCAATTCTCCCTATTATCTCATCACTAGCAGCCTCATCTACTAATCCTTTTACGGATTGAATATATAAATCTATGCCTACTTTAATAATTATTAAAGATACTACAATTGCCAATATTGGATCTAATATTTTAAGCCCTAGCCTAGCTCCTAGTATACCAGCAAAAGTACCTATAGAAGATAGTGCATCAGATCTATGATGCCAAGCATCTGCCTCCATAGATAAAGATTTAATTTCCTTGGCAACCTTTATTGTATACCAATACATAGCCTCTTTAACCACAATAGATATAAGAGCTGCAATTAGTGCAATTCTTCCTGGGGTTTGAATATCGCCTGATTTTAATACCTTTATGCCTTCAATCCCTATCAAGATTCCAGTAATAACTAAAATTAAACTTAAAACCTTAGCAAAAACTGGCTCATATTTTTCATGTCCATAGGGATGCTTTTCATCCGCCTCTTTACTAGAAACTTTTAATCCTAAAAGGACTACAATCGTAGTCAAAACGTCAGATACAGTATGCACGCCATCAGCAAGCATGGCATTGGATTTTCCTATTATTCCTGCCATTACCTTAAATGTTGCTAAGAAAAAGTTTAAAAATATAGTTATCCAACTAGCCCTAACACCCTTTTTATAATCCTCCACAACAATTCCCCCATATACTCCTATTTTCAATCTATTATATACCCGCAATATACTTATATCCACTGTATTTCAGAAATAGGAATAATAATCAGTATTGATAATTAATACTGATTATTATAATAATAGATTAATGTAAATTAAATAAAGTAGCTGTTTCATAATTAATTATGAAACAGCTACTTTATTTATTATTCTATGATAGTTCCATTTATACCCTTTAATGCCTCTTTAGCCATATTGAGAGACGTAATTATAGTTTTTCTTCCCATTCTCGATTCTACAAATCTGATACCAGCCAATACTTTTGGCAACATACTTCCAGCTGCAAAATGTCCTTCTTCAATATGTTTTCTCATATCTTTTGTATTTACTCTATCTAATTCTATTTGATTTGACTTGCCAAAGTTTAAGGCCACCTTTTCCACCTGAGTTAAGATCATTAAAATATCTGCATCTATATCCTCTGCCAATTTTTCAGAGGCTAAGTCCTTATCTATTACTGCCGCTATTCCTTTTAGCTCCCCATCATCTTCAACTACAGGTATGCCTCCACCACCAACAGCTATTACTATATTATCATTTTCAACTAAGGTTTTTATAGTTTCCAATTCTACAATCCTTCTAGGGTCTGGAGATGGTACTACTCGTCTATAGCCCCTTCCAGAATCCTCCACCATTGTATATCCTTTTTCCCCTAATTCCTTAGCATCCTCTTTTGAATAAAAAGGCCCTATGGGTTTTGTAGGATTTGTAAATCCTTTATCTTCTTTATCTACAACTACCTGAGTTACAACTGAAGCAATAGGTTTGTAAACTTTTCTTTTTCTTAATTCATCCCCTATGGCCTGTTGTATGTGATAGCCTAGCATGCCTTGACTCATAGCACCACATATATCGAAGGGCATAGCAGGAGTAATATCCTTTGCAAATTCATTTTGAATAATTATTCTACCTACTTGAGGCCCATTGCCATGAGTTATAACTAAATTATAGCCTTCTTCTATTATATCTACTAAATATACTGCTGTTTTTTTAATTACATCTAATTGGGTTTTAGAATCTATACCCTTTTTCTCATCTTGTAATGCATTACCACCTAATGCAATTACCATCTTTTCCATTATATCCACCTCCAATATTGATTATAACCTAATAATACAAATTATTATACCATAGAGAAATCTGCAAATTGGTTTTAATATTCATATTTACATATTTTATTATACTATATTTTTTTAGATATTTAAAAATTTATATAAGACTAAAATTAGATCCTTTAGACTAAATCTATAATATAATAAATTTTCTCTTCTTGAAATTAGTAAGTATATTAGTTAAAATATAATTAAATCTAATAAGAAAGGGGGAAAAAAATGTTTACCCCAATTAAAAATACAACTGTTTCTGAAAAAATCGTAGAACAAATTAAAGAAATGCTATTAAGTGGGAATTTAAACAAAGGTGATAAATTACCATCTGAAAGGCAATTAGCTGAAACTTTGCAAGTTAGTAGATCTTCTGTTAGGGAAGCCTTAAAAGAACTGGAGATGATGGGATTAATTGAAGTTAAACAAGGGGAAGGAAATTTTATAAAAGAAAATTTTGAAGATATATTATTTGAACCATTTTCTACTATATTTTTAATAAAAGAAAGTAATGAAAAAGAAATATTAGAACTTAGAAATATTATAGAAAAGGGAACTGTCTCCTTGGCAGCTGAAAGAATCACTAAAGAAGAATTAGAGGACTTAAGAAATATTTTAGATGCTGCAGAAAAATCTAATTCTGAAGAAGAATTGGCAGAATTAGATATAATTTTTCACTATAAAATATCCCAGGCTAGCAAAAACTTTTTATTGCAAAGCATATTAAATGCAGTTTCATCCTTAATTGAAACCTCTATAAAAGATATTAGAAAAAATATACTTATAAAAGAAGAACATAAAGAAATTATAAAAAAGCAGCATTTAAATATATATAATGCTTTAGAAAAGAATGACCCAAAGGCTGCTGAAATAGCTATGGCAAATCATATTTATTTTGTAAATTCCCAAATGGAAAAGTCTATAAAATAAGAAGACATCAGGAGGATAAGATGTCTTCTTTCAAATTATAATCAATTCTCTTTATTTAAGCGGTAATATTTACTTTTTGCTGTTCTTTTTTATAGGATTCATTTAGTACATCCTCTAATGCATTTACAGATTCTTCTAACCTTGAAATTTCCTCGTCATCTAAATCTACCTTTATTATCCCTTCCACGCCATTTCTACCAACTATAGCTGGTACTCCAAGATAAATATCATTAATTCCATAATAATCCTCAATTAATGTAGATACTGGAAGTATACATTTTTCATCACCTAATATTGCCTCTACTATATGTCTAATAGCTAAGCCTATGGCATAGAATGTAGCACCTTTTCTATTAATAACCTCATAAGCTGCATTTCTAACGTTTTTATCTATTTCATTTTTTAAAGTTTCATCATATTTATATCCCATTGTTTTTGCATATTCTTCAATCTTAATTCCCTGTATATTTGTTAAGCTCCAAGCTGGAAATTCAGTATCTCCATGTTCTCCCAATATATAGGTTTGAACATCATTAGGTGCTACATCAAAGTTTTTACCTATTTCATATTTTAATCTAGAAGTATCTAAAACAGTTCCAGAGCCTATTACTCTTTCTTTAGGGAAACCTGATAATTCATAAGCTATATAGCTTAATATATCCACTGGGTTTGAAACTACTAACAATATTGAATCTGGACTATATTTAACTACCTCTGGTATTATAGATTCCATAATCTTAACATTTTTATTTACTAAATCAATTCTAGTTTCACCAGGTTTTTGAGCTGCCCCTGCTGTTATAATTACTATATCTGAATCTTTAGTATCCTTATAGTCCCCTGCTATAATATTTACAGGTTTAAAAAATCCTGCACCATGACTTAAATCTAAAACTTCCCCTTCAGTCTTTTTCTTATCTACATCTACTATAACTAATTCTTGGGCTAGTCCATCCATAATTAATGCATAACAAGCAGTTGCCCCTACTGAACCTGCACCTATCACTGAGATTTTATTGCCTTTCTTTTTCATATTATCCCTCCATAGTTCTAGTTTTGGTATACTGGTTTAGTGGTAGTACCACTATTTCTTTTATGATACCATATTAAAATATACATGTCTAGTATTGTTTTTAAATTAACAATTTTTAGAACAAAAAAACACAGGCAATTTAGCGCTGTGCTTTTTATTTTCTTATAGCCCCTTAGTTTTTTATTAGTATAAATCTATTTATATAATTAATAGATTTATATTCCGTATTATTAAGGTTTTTATGTCTATCTGTATAAGAGAACAATACACCCTTTTTAATATAGTTAGCACTACCAATTTTTTATAAACCATAACATACAACAAAGTTAATTTTTCTACATCTTATTAGATTTTAGTAATAAGACTATTCTTCTATTACAAATGATAACCCTAACTCCATAAGCATTGAACATGCTTCTTCATAATCTCTGCCACATAAATCAAAAGTTGAAACATCAAACACATCCCATTTTTCGTTCATGCTATCACTATTAATATTTGCCTCTTCAACTGCTAAGGGAGTTTCTGTAAGGCCATTTGTGGCAAAAACAGTTGTTGCTCCTATAACTAAAATTACTGCCAATAAAATCATTGAAGTAGAAGTTTTTTTAATTTTCATTATACTCACTATCCTTTCTTTCATATAATTACTTCTAAACCCTAAACTTAAAGGATTCGGTTTAATCCTCTTTTTTTCCATATTAACTAACAAATTTGCATATTCTTTTTTATTGCCTTCCCCTATCAAACGCACTACATCCTCATCACAGCACAGTTCTATATCTCTATTTACAAGTGTAAACATTATCCATACCAATGGATTAAACCAATGAATACAGGGCGTAATTACTAATATCAATTTCCTTAAAGTATCCCATCTTCTAATATGGTTCCACTCATGAAGCAGAATATATTCCATATTTTCCATATCTGTTATCAATATAGATTTAGGTACTAAAATTACAGGATTTATAAAACCGTAAGTCAATGGCGATGAAATTTGATCCGATTCTTTTATTTCATAGTTTCTATTCAAACAGTGTTTTTCTCTCCACTTAATGAAAAACTGTGTATCTAACGGCAACGCCTCTCTGTACACTTCCAATGCCTTAATATATTTATAGATAAAATATATTGCCGTTATTACCACTCCAATAGTCCATATAATTTCCCCCATGGAGGGTATTACTGTAGTATTTGAGTTTTTAGCACTTTTGACTGCAAGCTCATAATAATTTTCAATAGTAACAGGTGTTACTGCTGCCTTTCTAGTTAATCCAAAAGCATTCATATAAGCTGGTCTAATATGTTTAGTATAGAGACTTACTAGATTCATAATGCTCCATTTTGAACTCCATGAATATGGTACCATTAATCTTATCCATGCAATTAACCAAAGTGCTAAAAATGTTTTTTTTGGTAATTTATTTTGCAATAACTTCCTCATTATTATTACAATGATGATAAATACTGAAGCGCGTAATGACATACTAAATATCATTCTTTTCACTACCTTCTAGATTATTGATCACTTTCTTTAGTTCACGAATTTCTTCAGATGAAAGAACTTTTTTACTTAAAAGTGATGCTATTAGTTCATTTATGGCACCATCATAATATCGTTCAATCAATTCCTCTGTTTCGTATTGTTGAATCTGTTCCCTCATGATTAATGGTTTACAGATAAAGTTTGGCTCAATCCTTTCAATTGCGCCTTTACCTATACACTTTTTTATTACTGTATATGTTGTTGTTTTTTTCCAACCTACTTCCTCTTCAAGTTCTTTAGCTAAATCTCTTGCTTTCATTTCTCCTTGTGCCCAAAGTTTTTCCATAACTTTTAGTTCACTGTCAAATAATTTCAAACCCTCATTCATGTAATCACCTCATTCTACTCGAATAGAATTCTACTTAATTACATTCTATCACAATAGAATGACTTGTCAATAGACTTTTTAAATTTTCTGAAAAATGCTCTATGCATTACCGAATCATAAATAAAATTAATAAAAAGCAAGAAGCTAGGCCCCTGTGTTTTTTATACATTCCTCTTATAAATGCCATTATTTCTTTCCATAAGATCAAAGCCTATTAAATCTCTTCTTATGGTACAAAAATCATCATGAAAATCTGCAATTATTAAATTGACTTCCCTTTCAGTATATTCCCTATCCTTTTCAAAACTTTCAACTATTTTTTCTAAAACAATTTGTCTTTACTTTTTCTCTATATTCTTCTTCCCTTTGATTTAATATTTCTTCTTCTTTTCTATTGTCAACTATCAAATTCTTAAGACTCATAGATAGAATTTCTTCATTTAAACTATATATCGTATAATATTGCTCTTTTTTTGAAGATACTATATTGGCATTTAATAATTTTTTAAGATGAAAAGATACAGTAGATGGAGATAATCCTACTCTTTCGGCTAACAATTCCACATACATAGGCTCTGTCATTAGGCTATTTATAATCTTTAATCTAGAGCTGTCAGCTAGACATTTAAAAACTTCCAATGTATCCATTTATATCACCTCTAATTTATCCATTTGATTATAACAATCTATGAATTTCGTTTTCAATTCTTCTGATTCCTGAATTTTTATTTCTTCTATTATGACCTTTTCTTCCTTTTCGAATTTTAATGCCTTATCCATATTTACGTACCAAGGTTTTGTTATCTTATCAAAAAAACCAAGGAATTTTTCTTTTAAAATTTTTGGATTATCACTATTACTTATAGCAAACATTTTAGTAAATATCTCCACTACATTTAGCCTTATTTTCTCAAAATTAGCTTCATCCATTCTATCCTCTTCTTGCAACTTTTTTATTGAACTTTTTATATTTTTTTGTTTTTCTTCTAAGAAGTTTAAATAATTGTCCTTTAGCCAATTTATATCTTTCATGCCATCTACCTCCTGTATTTTATATACTTATTCTATAATATTTCCAATACTATTTCAATAACTATCTTATTATATTTTTATATTTATCTTTATAGTTATAAAAATAAATTGTTTTTTTATTTGTTTCGTGATATTATCTATATTGATGTATATCAAATTAAATTTATTTAGGGGGAATTAAAAATGGACTTTATAGAACTTATACCAAATATTTGCGAAGGTCTTCCTTTTGAGAAAGGGAATTCTGTTTTATTAAATTTTTGGGGAGACAATAAGGATTTAGAAGTTTTAGATTTGTTATCAGAAAATTTAAGTAAAAAGGGTATTATTCCTATCAAACATCACTGTTCCAAATTCTTTTTTGATAAAGTTGTTTTAAATTTAATTAATAATGATGAAAAGTTTCCCAATAATTACTTTGAATATATATCCTCTTTTGAATCTGTAATAGACATTTTCATGTATACACCAAGTTTACCTAATGGCATTTTAAATAAGGATATACCAAAGTTCAAAGAATATTTAAGCGAACTGTTTAATGCCCTAACCGAAGAGAAGAAATATTATATACAGCTTACAGTTCCTACGAAAATAAATGCTTCTAATTCTGGTTTAAAATATGATATATATAATAAGCATCTATGTAATGCTTTATCTGTAAATTTTCCTAAATTAAAAAAAGACTGTAAAGAACAAGTTGAAAGGCTTAAGAATAAAAATAATGTGGAAATATTTACTGGTGATAAATACTCTTTGAAATTAAATATTAGCAATAGAAAATGGTTTATAGATGATGGATGCGGGGATTTTCCTCCAGGTGAAATTTCCATTGCACCTATAGAAAATGATAGCAATGGAAATTTGCTAGTTACCATAGTAAACTTAAGGGGAAAAATATATAAGAATGTGCTTATGACTTTCAAAAATGGCAAACTTATAAAATGTTCTATAGAAGAATTAGATAAATTTTTTAATTCTTTACCAGAAAATTATAGGATTTTGTGTGAATTAGGTATTGGCCTTAATCCTAAAATCAAAGAACTAACAGGCCTTACTCTTATTGATGAAAAGGCTCTAGGAACATACCATATAGGACTTGGAATGAACCATTTATCTGGAGGAGAAAACAATTGTCCCTTTCATATGGATTTTGTTTTCTATTGTGATAATATTATTTTTGATTAAAAATGAAAAATTATTAAACTATTCCCTTCTTACTGAATATAGTATTTGGGAGGGGGTATTTATGGTGAAATTTAAGAGAATAGGATTATTATTATTTTTTTTAATTTTTCTAGCATCCTTTGGTTTTGCAGAAAATATGGAAAGTCAAATTGCTTTAGAAGAGTATTTGGAAAATGGTTATAATGAAGTTGATTTAGTACAGAGAAATACAGTATTAAAATTCCAAGCAGAAAATAATTTAATGGTAGATGGGATTATTGGAGATTTAACTATTGAGGCTCTATCAAATGAAAATAAAATTATAGTAGATATTGTGCCTGATGAAATTATAGAAAAGGATTGGTTTGTAGTTATTAATAAGACTAAAAAAATATTAACAGTATATAAAAATGGAGAAATTCATAAAAAATATCCTATTGC
>DAIMNI010000012.1:8936-44637 GCA_036720245.1 Tissierellia bacterium
ACTTCTCCTACTCCAGATTATAAATTTACCATAATAAATAAAGTGAAAAATCCTCATTGGGGTGGAATGGGTGGTAGATTTAAGCCTGTAAAAGGTGGTGCACCAAATAATCCATTGGGGAAAAGATGGATGGGACTTTCTACTGAAAAATATAAAGGCTATGGTATCCATGGAAATTCGCAACCCTTTTCCATAGGAAAACATATATCTGCTGGATGTATTAGAATGATTAATGAAGATGTGGAAGAATTATTTGAATATCTTCCTTTGAAAACAAATGTATGGATTGGTACAGAGGAAGTTTTGGAAAAGTGGGGGATTAGGCAATATATCGAATATGAACCAATAGAAACATTGTGTTTAGAGATCCTTCGCTATGCTCAGGATGACAAAGAAGACCACTTTTAGTGGTCTTCTTTTTATTTATGATATTTTTCATCTACTAATCCTTTGACTAAGTCTTCATCGACTAAGAATGGGATTGTAATATGATCTGTGTCTTTAAATTCTTTATTATATTCTATAGATGTAGATATGGAGTTTTCATTTCTAGCCCAAGATCTTCTAGCTACTCCTACCATAGCATCCCAAGGCATAGCAATTTTTAGTATCTCATCTACTCTTTCACTTCCATCTAATACCATACCAAATCCACCATTTATAGCCTTACCTATTCCTACTCCACCGCCATTATGAAGTGCTACTAAACTCATGCCTCTTGCTGCATTTCCAGCAAAACATTGAGTGGCCATATCTGCCATTATATTGCTACCATCTTTTATATTGGCTGTCTCTCTAAAGGGTGAATCTGTACCACCTGTATCATGATGGTCTCTACCCATCATTACTGGCCCTATTTCCCCATTTCTAACCATTTCATTAAATTTAAGAGCTATTTTCATTCTACCTAGGGCATCTTGGTATAGAATTCTAGCCTGAGTTCCTACTACCAATTGATTTTTCTCTGCATCCCTTATCCATGCCCAATTATCTCTATCTTGGAATCTTCTATTAGGGTCTATACAATCCATGGCAGCCTTATCAGTTTTTATTAAATCCTCATGTTTACCACTTAAGCATACCCATCTAAATGGCCCATATCCATAGTCAAATAACATTGGCCCCATTATATCTTCTACATAGGATGGGAAAATAAATCCTTCAGATTCATCAATGCCATTTTTAGCTATATCCTTTGCCCCTGCATCAAAAACTGCTTTCATAAAACTATTGCCATAGTCAAAGAAATAGGTCCCTTTATTTACTAATTCTCTAATTAATTCAAAATGATGAACTAAAGATTTATCAACTAATTTTTCAAATTTTTCTTTATCATTTTTTAGCATTTCAGTTCTTTCTTCAAAAGTCAACCCTTGTGGACAATATCCTCCATCATAAGGCACATGACAAGATGTCTGGTCTGATAATAAATCAATGTGGATATTATTTTTAACTGCATATTCTAAAAGATCCACTATATTTCCATGATATGCTATAGCTATTGCTTCTTTTTTATCCTGATATTTCCTTGCCTTATTAAAGGCATCTTCAGCATCGTCAGTAACAATATCTACCCAGCCTTGATCTAATCTAGTTTTTATTCTAGAATAATCCACCTCTGCTATTATTCCTGCACCTTTAGCTATTTCTATAGATTTACCCTGAGCTCCACTCATGCCTCCTAATCCAGAGCTTACAAATAAATATCCTCCTAAATCATGTTCTATACCTAATTTCATACGACCTGCATTGAGAAGGGTATTATAGGTTCCATGAACTATTCCTTGAGGCCCAATATACATCCAGCCACCTGCTGTCATTTGCCCATAATTAGCTACTCCCATTGCAGTTGCCTTAATCCAGTGTTCTTGATCATCAAACATACCTACCATTAGTGCATTTGTTATAATAACCCTTGGACTATTTGGTGTGGATTTAAATAATCCTAAAGGATGCCCTGAAGCCATAACTAGTGTTTGCTCTTCTGTCAATTCTTCTAAATAGGCCTTAATTAATCTGTACTGCATCCAGTTTTGACATACCTGTCCTGTTTCCCCATAGGTAACTAATTCATAGGGATATAGTGCTACTTCGAAATCTAAATTGTTGTCTATCATTACTTGGAAAGCTTTTCCTTCAATACATTTACCCTTGTACTCATCTATTGGCTTTCCTTTAATTCTTCCTTCTGGTCTAAATCTGTAGCCATATATTCTACCATGGTGTAATAATTCATCTAAAAATTCAGGAGCTAGTTTCTCATGCCATTCCTCTGGGATATATCTTAGTGCATTTTTAAGTGCAATTTCTGTCTCCCTTTTTGATAATGTAAATTCCCTTTTTGGTGCTCGTCTTATGCCCTCCACAAATTCAGGCATCTCAGGTAGTTCTTCGAAAACTTCTGTCAATTTGATACTCATAGAATTTGAAATATCTACATTGTTAATCATCAAAATACCTCCTTGTTTTCATTTATTAATGAAATCATAATAGACTTAAATTTATGAACTTAATATATTGATTGCAATTTTCGTTCCAAATTTAAAAAGCTAAGACTAGCTAATTAACTAGCCCTTATAAAATTGTAAATT
The DNA here is from genome assembly GCA_036720245.1 of Tissierellia bacterium. GTDB lineage: Bacteria > Bacillota > Clostridia > Tissierellales > Tepidimicrobiaceae > JAAZMA01. Next base: position 11,528 of record DAIMNI010000012.1, read on the forward strand.
ATAAGAAAAAAATATTGTTTCATTTTCAAACAAACCTAAGCAAAATATTTAATTTAGCATATTTGCTTTTCAATCATATTGTTTCAAAATTAAACAGTTGTATTGAAGATATTTAATTTTAATCTCTTTTAATATTAAATTTTCTCATTCTATAGTTTAAACTTTGTCTAGTAATGCCTAGGGCTTCTGCAGTTTTTGTTACATTCCATTTATGAAGTTTTAAAGATTCTAATATTGATTTTTCTTCCATATTATCTAATTGTTCCTGTAGACTTTTATTATTTCCCAAATCCACATAATCTAAATCTTCCATCATATTTTCTAAAATATGTTCTGGTATATTTTCTATTTTTAAATAATTGTCCTCTTCATTAGTCCTAATCATAATATTTTCAATAAAGTGCTCTAATTGTCTAACATTTCCCGGCCAATTATAATTTTCCATTAATTCCTTTAGTTTATTTGAAATATGATATACATTTTTATTCATTATTCTATTATTTATCTGAATATAGTATTTTGCTAATTCAAATAAATCATTTCCTCTATCCTTTAAATCTGGAAGATATAAATTAAATCCAGCTACTCTATAAAATAAATCTTCTCTTAATTTGCCCTTTTCCATTAGTATATATGGATCTTGCCCCATGGAGCTAATTACTCTACATTTAATGGGATATTCTATTTTTCCACCTACAGGTCTAGTTTGCCTTTCTTGCAATACTCTTAACAATTTTGTCTGCATATTTATAGGCATAGAATCTAATTCATCCAAAAATAGAGTTCCTTCTCCAGCTTCTTCAAATAATCCCGATGAATCTACAGCACCAGTATAAGCCCCCTTTGTAGTGCCAAATAATATGCTTTCCAATAAGTTTTCTGGTATGGCTGAACAATTTATACCTACAAATGGGTAAGGTTTTCTCTTCCCATGATTATGAATACTTTGTGCTAGTACTTCTTTACCTGTTCCAGTACTACCTACTATTAAAATATTATTGTCTAACCAAGATATAGATTGGGCAATTTTAATAGTTTTCTTTATTATATCACTAGAACCTATAATATCTGAAAATGTAAATCTAGTGCCATTGGGTCTAATATATTTATTGCCCTCTGGCGTCTTTTTAAATTGTCTCTTTAATTCTATGGTTTCTGCTAATAGGGATTGTAATTTAGTTTCATCCTTACTAATGGAATATACCCCAATAATCTCCCCATCTTTTTCAACTGGAAAAGTACTATAGGATTTATATATTGGTTTGCCATCGTCATAGGCATGAGCCTTATATTTATTTATTATAGAGGTTCTAGTTTTAAATACCTGCATATGCTCTGATTTATTAATATCCTTATAACCATAGGCATCCCATATATACCTTCCTATCATATCTTCAGCTTTTCTTTTTTCTAAATCCTCCATGGCCTTATTATATATAATTATTTTTCCCTCTTTATCTGTAAATAATATGCCATCATTAAGATTTTCAATAATTTCCATTAAGAAATAGGAATCCATAATACCACCTCATATAGAAGATTTGGAAATACCAGCATATTTAAATAACATTCTGCCTTTTCATTGCATTTTTTACAATACATAGGTTGCATAATGCTTTATCTCTAATATATTATAAGCTTTTATGGAGACTTTTTCAATCCTAGGCTTCAGCTTACAATCCAATCTAGCAGGGATATGATATTTAGTCTTATCCCCATTTACTAATTTATAAAAAATAACCCTGAAAAATCCTCAGGGCTATTTTTTATAAATTAGTATTTAATTAACTTCCCATGTTAAAGGTAATCTTAATAATAAAACTCTAGTAATATAAGCATATAATGGTATTTGAATGGCCTGAGTAATAGCCCTTCCAGGGACAGTTGTTACCATTGGTATGCTAAATAATCTTTCCATAAAATAAGGTGTCATAAATACAGAGGTAGTAATTTGTCCTATAGCTATTGCCAATAATAATTTTAAAAAAGAAGTTTTTGCCTTAGGGTCCTTAAACATTAGCATAATTACTCCTGGGATAATCCCCGTTAAGGCTGCAGCTAAAGTGAATTGTGGCATATAAGGCCCCATTGGGCTTATTAGCATACCTACTATATCTCCAACAGCACCTACAATTCCTCCTGCCAATGGCCCAAAAACTATTCCGGCAAATATTATTGGATAGCCTCCAAATCCTATTCTGATAATTTCTGTACCTCCGCCACCTATTCTAATACTACCTACTCTTGTTAAAACTACATTTAATGCAATTAGCAAACCAAAGTAGGCAATGTTTTTAGTAGATGTCTTTTGCATATAAAAAGCCTCCTTCCTATTTGATATGACAGAATCTATCACATCTAGAAAGAGACACATCTAGCATGTGACAGCGAACGCAATAGTTTAACGCAAGCTAATAGCCTTTCGTTTAGAGGCAACGTCCCATCCCCTAACACTTTACGCAAACTATCTACTCTGTTCATATGAATTTATTAGTAAATAGTGTATTTACTAATTATAGTATATATTATTATTTTACCTATTTCAAGCCATAATTATTTTTTCTAGGACTCCATGTTTAATTCATACAGCTTATTATAAATATTACCATTTTCTTTTTTAGATTCTTTCCTGAAAAAAGTTTTTCCAAATTTACTAGCTACCCAGAGGCCAAGCCTTCTCATTCCCGATTCAAAGCCAAAGATCTTAAACATTTTCATGGCACCTGAAAAATTATAAAATTCATTTACTGCCCTAAAAAACTCTGATTCTAATTCCCAAGCAGTCATATGCTTTGGTTCAAATACCACATTCATCATATCGTAATATTCCCAGTCCTTAACTAATATTCTATTCTCCTCCTTATACTGTTCATAAAGTGGTGTACCTGGATAAGGAGTAAGTATTGCTGGTTGTAATTGATAAGCATTAATCTTTTTTGAAAATTCTACAGCCTTTCTAATATCTTCCTTAGTGTCATAATCAATGCCTAATACAATACTCGCTATTAGACGTATTTTATATTTTTGTAACATCTCCCCACAATATTCTATATCCTCTATTTTTTGTTTTTTATCTATATAATCTAGTGAATCTTGGTTTAAAGATTCAATGCCTATAAGCACTCTATTTAAATGTGCATCTCGTAATAGGGCTAATAATTCTTCATCTTTTGCTAAATCTGTTCTTCCAAAGAAAAAGGTTTCTCCAAAGATCAAATCATTGTCTATCATTTTTCTAAGTATTTCCTTTGCCCTATTTTTATTAGCAGTAAAATTATCATCTTCAAAATTTACATATTTAAATCCCATTTTTTTATACATTTCTAGCTCTTCAATTACATTGTCTGGTGTCCTGTATCTATAAGGATGAAATAATCTAGAGGTGGTACAAAATATACATTCAAAAGGGCAGCCTCTTGAAGTCATAAGGTTTGCCACTTTACATGGGGTTTTTAATATACTATAGTCTGGAAATGGTATAGTGTCTAAATCTTCCACTGGTGTGGAATATACTATTTTTCCCTTAATATTTCCCTCAATTAGATCTACAATAATATTTTCTGCCTCTCCAATTACTACTTGATCTGCATATTTTATAGCCTCTTCGGGGACTGCCGATGCATGCATCCCTCCAATAATTACTCTTTTTTTGTACTTTCCCTTAAAAATACTAGCTAGTTCATAGGCTCTAGGTGCATTAGAAGTCATAGTATATAAGCATATTACATCTGCATCTTTAATATTTTCAGCTTGCAAATCTTTATATAATTCTTCATAGACTTCCACCTCATGACCTGCCTCTTTTAAAATCCTACCTAGAATTAAGGGTCCAGTTATGGAATTACTTCTACCATAAAAAGAACCTCCCATTCTATAAATCTTATTCCTCCTAATCTCTGCTGCAGGTGTTACAAATACTACTTTCAATGTTTTCATCTCCTTATTTAATTAAAGGTAATAAACTATATCTTTTTACCATGCAATGCTCTGTACTTTAATCTAACTGAAGTATATGGAGTTTTGACTTTTGGATAATTTAAAGCCTTTTTATTAAGCTGTATATCCTTTCCATTAGATTTTACAACTATAGTGCCTAATTTATCTGTACGATAAAGCTTAGCTCCTACATTCTGTAATCTATCCAAAACACATTTATCAGGTTGTCCATAAAAGCTACACCAACCTACGGAAATTACTGCATATTTTGGATTTACTTCATTGATAAATATTTCTGAAGAGGAAGTGCAGCTACCATGATGTCCTACTTTTAATAAATCTGCCTTTACATTTCTACCACTTTTTAAGATTTCCATTTCTGAAACTTGTTCTGCATCTCCTGTAAATAAAAAAGAATTCTCTTTATATACATATTTTATTACTATGGAATAATTATTGATTCTATTATATAAATCACTATTAGGTGCAAGTATAGTAAAATACCCTTCGCCCAAATAATAAGTATTTCCTGGGTAGGGATGGATTAAATTTATCCCTTTGCTTTTTATCAATTCTAATAAATTCCTGTGCATTTTATAATTTCTTTTTATTTCATATGGATTTTCAGTGTTTATAATTATATTTTCTATGGGAATATTTTTTATAATTCTTGGAAGTCCTCCAATATGATCATTATGGGAATGAGTAACAATTAAATAATCTAGCTTTTCTATATTGTGGCTTTTAAGGTATCTTAATATAGGTTTGCCACTTATCCCATAGCCTCCATCTATAAGGAGATTTTTGTTTGATTGCTGAATTAATATGGAATCTGCTTGTCCGATGTTTAGAAAATGAATTGTTAAATCTTTTTCTGGAATAGAATCAATATTTTTTTTATTTCTTTTGATTAATGATTTTATATTAAAAAAAGAATGAAATACCCCTACTGCTGATATAATGACTAAAATAGTCGAAATGAAAAATATATTCTTTGTAATAGTTAAACTATTGCCTACAGGATATATATCCATTAAATCTAATAGGGAAAAAAACATAAATGGTGATGATAATAGAAATAACAACATAGCCCAAGTATGTATGAAATAATATATAGAAACAATATAGTAAAATATTGCAATTACACTTTTCCACAAAAGACTAGTACGAAATCCTGGGACATAGTTTAAAAACAACATTTTTAAGACTCCTTCCAAATAACTATATTTTAATTATAACACATTTTTTGTTGTTTTTTAACAAATTTAATTCTTTTTTAAATAAAAGCCTCGACTAATGTCGAAGCTTTTATTTAAATATGCTTATCTATTATTACTAAATCTTTTTCATCAAAATATTCATCACATTCTTTACAATAGTATTTAATACTTACTTCACTATTGCATTTTTTATGGCCTATAGTTCTATTACAATCTTCTAAATACTTATTTGCCCAAATTGTCATAGAATTAAACACATGATTAAAATCTCTCCCTTTTTCTGTAATTATATATTCATATCTTGGAGGATGTTCGCTATATAATTACAGAAAAAGGGAGAGATTCTATGAAGAACCAATATAGTCCATCTATCTCCAAGTATATTAAGAGTTTTTGCTAAATTGCAATCTAAATCATAAGTAGACTTCATAGTATATCACCCCCAATTAAAATTATCTTGCATCGTTTATTAAACTTTCCATAGTTTCTTTATCAATTGCTCCTAGTGAATAGTCTTTTACATTACCTTCTTTATCTATTATAAAAGTACTAGGGAAGGATCGTATATAATATTTAGAGAAGATTTCCCCCTCTTCATCAAAAGCCACTGGAAAAGTATAATCTTCATCCTTTAAAAATTTAATTATATGGTCTATATCTCCTTCCTTGCCTAAATTAGGACCCGCTACTCCCAATATTATTATATCTTCTTGATTTAAATTATTTTCATTATAAATTTCCTCTATAAAAGGCATCTCCATTCTACATGGTGGACACCAAGTAGCCCAGAAGTTTAAAAACACAATCTTTCCCTTATAGTCACTTAAAGTATGAGTATTTCCATATTGGTCTACTAATGTGAAATCTGGTGCAGGAATTTTTTCGTCCTCCTCTTCAGATAAATTTTCATTGTTTTCTTCTACATCTTGGCTAATTTCAGCATTTGGTTTATCTATGTTTTTTATTTGTGTTATAATATTATCTGTTCCACCTAAAGTCATTACCAATCCTACAATTATTAATAAAGCTCCTCCTGCTTTTTGAATTTTATCCATATGAAGTTTTAATTTATCTAAATGTTCAAATAGCCTATTATAAAACAAAGATATAATAATAAAAGGTAGAGTAAATCCTAAAGTATATACTAATATTAATAAATTCCCTGCCAATATGCTCTCAGTATTAGATGCCATTATAAGTGCAGCACCAAGCATTGGTCCAACACATGGAGTCCAGCCAAAACTAAAAGTAAATCCTAATATATAGGCAGTTAAAGGTTTCATCTCTTGAAATTCCATATTAAATCTTTTTCCTTTTTGGAGAAATGGAAGTTTTAAATATCCAGCATAAAAAAGCCCCATAATAATTATTATAATTCCACCAATTTTACCTAAAAGACTTTTATTAATGGCAATAAATTGACTTAATACATTTAAAGAAGTTCCTAGTATGAAAAAGGTAGTAGATATTCCCAATACAAATAGTATTGTATTTTTTAAAATTGGACTATTTTTAACCCCTACTTCTCCCTTCTTTAAATCTTTAACGCTACTACCAGATAATATAGCCAAATATACTGGTAAAATTGACAGTACACAGGGCGAGAATAAGGAAAGAAGCCCTTCTAAAAATACTACAAAAACATTTGCAGAACCCATATTTAAATACCTCCATTTTCTCGTTATTAGTAACTTTACTTTTTAAAGTTACTTTATATTATAAAGTAACTTTTGAAGTAAGTCAATAAAAAACTTCTGAATCTTTATTAATTTAAATTCAGAAGCCTCAAAATATATTTATTATAAATTTATTTCCTATAATATTTTACCTTTAGATAATATGTCTACAAATACTTCTTTATTTCTTTTACAGATAATACTTTCCCTGTAGATACAATCTTATCATTAATTACCAATGTAGGAGTAGTCATTACTCCATAGCTTACTATTTCTTTTAAATCCCCAATGACTTCTATATTTGCATCCATATTTAATTCCTCTAAGGCTAATTTTAGATTTTTCTCTAATTTTTCACATTTAGAACATCCAATTCCTAATATCTTTATCACCATTTTAATGCCTCCTATACAAGTAAAAATGAAATAAAATTGAGTCCATATCCTACAATTATTATCCCTACGGTTACAATAATCACAAAAGTAGCTAGTAATTTTGGCTTTACTACTTTACTTAACATAATTAACGAAGGTATAGATAATGTAGTTACTCCCATCATAAAGGATGTAACTGTACCAATCCCTACCCCCTTGGCAATTAAAGCCTCTGCTATGGGAATAGTCCCAAATATATCAGCATAAATTGGTATACCAATAAATGTGGCTATTAATACTGAAAATGGATTGCTTTCACCTAAAACTTTTTCAATTATGGTTTCTGGAATCCAATTATGAATAGCTGCTCCTATTCCTACTCCAATTAAAATATATGGCCATACCCTTCCCACTATATCTCCTGCTTGGCTTTTGGAAAACTCTATCCTATCCCTACGAACCATTTCGTTTTCTTCTATATATGCATCTTCAACTCCCCACACAAAGCTCTCTACATATTTTTCCATATTTAAATTATTAATTAAAACTCCACCTACAATTGCTATGGCAATACCTACTATTACATAAACTACCGCAATTTTCGTTCCAAAAAAAGATATTAATAACATAAGGGATGCTAAATCTATCATAGGTGAGGATATTAAAAATGAAAATGTAGCTCCTAGGGGAAGGCCTGCAGATACAAAACCTACAAAAATAGGAATACTAGAACAAGAACAAAATGGCGTTAAAATTCCCAATAAAGCCCCTAATATATTTCCTTTAATACCTTTAATTCCTCCAATTATTTTCCTAGTCCTCTCTGGTGGAAAATAAGATTGAATATAGGATATTATGAAAATCATCACCGATAGAAGTATGAAAATCTTTATAGTATCATAAATAAAAAAATGAACACTTCCACCTAATCTAGTTTCGATTGATAATCCAAATGCTTTCTCTACTAATAATTCTACTAAATCCCAAAGCCATTTCATTTTCAATAACTGATTATTTAGCCAAGTAAATATCCCCATGAAAAACACCACCTATTCTGATTTACGCATATTTATTAATTCAATATATTTTGCTGCAGCTTTACTTTTCTCTATATCGGATTTTAAAACTGGGTATTTTTCTATACTGTCAACTATTTTTCCTAATATATCTTCAAATAATTTATCCTCCATATTTAGAGAATAAAAAGTGTATTGTTCTTTCTTCTCGTCTTTTACCAATCCCATATCCCTAAGCCTTCCCAAATGCTTAGATACATTAGGTTGAGATATACCAGTTATGCCAGTTAATTGACATACACAAAATTCATTATGGTATAAAAGCACCATTATTCGAAGTCTTGTTTCATCTGAAAGTAATTTAAAATAATTTAATAATTTATCCATATTATCCCCTACCTTAAAATCATTTTTTCTCCAACTATATCCTCCCAAGCATTAAAAATAGGTCTAATTATCTGAGGCCCTATTTTAGAAATAATTACTAGTTCAGAAGCATTTTCACCTTTATTTGTTGGTTTTAAATTTACAATTTTATTTACCACATCTACTTGTTTCCATCCATCTTCCAGTTTCATAAAACCTTTTATTCTATAACTATCTTCTTTTATAATATCTAAAAATGCTATAAGTTTTTCTTTAGAAATTTCCCCCTTATAAGTCAAAGTCAAGGTCTTTGGCCTATTTTCTGGAGTATTGGTAGTATCCTCTATGCCAAGCCAATCTTCTTTTAAAAGATCTTTCTCTAAAAAATTATAATCTATTTTCCCATTTATAGATTCTACTATTTCTACCTTGTCGTTTATATCCCTAATTTTTGCTTTAATCTTTTTAATTTGCTCTTTATCTATTAAATCCACTTTAGATAAAATTACTAAATGGCAAAACTTAAGCTGTCTTTCTACAGTTTCTATATCCTCCACTTGCTTTAAAAAATTAACTCCATCAACTATGCAAATAGCACCACTATAATCATATACATCCCCTTTGGCCACCTCTACTGCTTCTAAAAAATCTCCTATATTAGATGGATCAGCAAGTCCTGAACTTTCTACAAATACATATTCCATATTTCTATCTGCCATTTCCACTAAAGCAGATACAAAAGATAATTGTAAACAGGAACAAAATATTGAACCCTTATTTATTTCTACTAATTCCATTCCTTCTTTTTCTATTATAGTGCCATCTATTCCTACTTTACCAAATTCATTCATGATAACTGCTACTCTTTTGCCTTCTAAATCTTCTAGAACATTAGCAAGAAAAGTAGTTTTACCTGCACCTAAAAATCCTGTAAGTAAATATAATTTTGTTTTATTTTCCATATAGTTTCCTCCTTTATTCATATGCTTATATAGGCATATGCGTATATTGTTATATTATGCTTATTCTATATATTTGTCAAGGACTCAATGATATTTTTGTCTTCAAGTTATCAACTCCTAACATTGTTTAACTTTGACTTTCTTTGACCTTTTTTATTTAATATTAACATTTAATAAGCTATTATTCAAACTCTAACTTAATTTATTGAAAATTAAAAGCAGCCACCTTTTTTCTGAACTTATACTAAAATGGTGGCTGTTTAACAGACTATTATAAACCTAAATAAGCCTTCTTTACCATATCGGATTGTAATAACTCTTCTCCTGTTCCATCCATAACTATTCTTCCATTTTGGAGTACATAGCCTCTATCAGCAATTTCCAATACCTCCTGCACATTTTGTTCTACAATAAGTATGGTAACTTCATCTTTTATTTGTTTCAGAATATCCATTACCCTTTCTACTACAACTGGGGCTAAACCTAGGGATACCTCATCTAACATAAGTATCTTGGGATTAGACATTAAGCCTCTAGCTATGGCTAACATCTGCTGTTCCCCACCACTTAAAGTTTCTGATTTCTGAAATTCTCTATCCTTTAGAATAGGAAATAGTTCATAAATCTCCTCTAATCTAGCAAGTTTCTTAGCATCCGATTGAATAACAAATGCACCTAATAACAAATTATCTCTAACACTCATTTTACCAAAAACTTGGCGTCCTTCAGGCACATGAGCTATTCCCTTTTCTACAATTTTATAAGAAGGTATATTGTCAATCCTTTCCCCCATAAATTCTATTTCCCCACTACTAGGTTTTAATATACCAGAAATGGTTTTTATTAATGTAGATTTACCCGAGCCATTAGATCCAACTATGGACACCATCTCGCCCTGCTTCACCTCTAAGGAAATGTCAAATAGCACTGGAACATTGCCATATCCTGAATTAATGTTTTTGATTTTCAGCATGATATTTACCTCCTAAATAAGCTTTAATAACTTCTTCATTGTTGACAACATCCTGCGGAGGTCCTTGGGCAATTTTTTTACCCGCGTTTAAAACCACAACATTATCTGAAATAGGCATAATAGCCTCCATAATATGCTCCACAAGTAAAAGGGATATTCCATTTTCTTTTAACTGTAAAATTAAGTCCATTACTTCCTTTATTTCTGTTTGATTTAACCCGGCCATGCATTCGTCCAGCATCAAAATATTAGGTTTTGTAGCTAATGCTCGAGCAATTTCTACTCTCTTTCTATCAGCAATTGTCAGATTTGCCCCTAAAACATTCTTTTTACTATATAAACCAGTTACCCCTAAAACTTCTTTAGTATATTCCTCCGCCTCTTGTCTACTTTTAGCCTGGAGAAAAGCACCAGTCATAACATTTTCTTCAACAGTCATCTCATTTAAAGTTTTAACTATTTGAAAGGTTCGGGTAATACCAAGATCTGCAATTTCATAAGGGGCTAGCCCTATAATATCCTGACCTTTATACAAAACTTTTCCCTCATAGGGTTTATAGAATCCAGTAATGCAGTTAAATAATGTAGTTTTACCTGCTCCATTTGGCCCAATTAAACTAACTATTTCATTTTCATGGATATCAAAGGAAACATCTTCATTGGCAATTAATGAATCAAACTTCATAGTAATGTTTTTAATCTCAAGAATTGGCTTCAATCTTACCCTCACCTCCCTTTTCTTTCTTGCTAAATTTATTTATTATATTCTCTATTATACCTATAACACCTCTAGGTTGAATAGTAGTGATTAATACTATTAATAAACCATATATCATAAGGTCAATACCTGTACCAGAACCACCTATTTTTATTCTAGTATATTCAGAAAGGGGTATTAATATAGCAGATCCGATAAATGGACCATATATATTTCCAATTCCTCCAAGTACAGTTAACAATACTATTTTCATAGAAATATCTAAAGAAAATATCATAAATGGATCTATATAAAGTATATATTGAGCATATATAGAACCAGCAATAGCTGAAATAAATGCTGAAATGATCATAGCATATAGTTTATAAGTTGTAGGATTTATACCAATAGATTCGGCTACCTCATGGCTTTCCCTTATAGCCTTTAGATAATAACCCATTTTTGAATTTTCCAGATAATCACATATGAAAATTGTAATTGCAAACATTATTAAACTTATATATATCCAAGGTAGCTTATCATTAAATTGCAAATAAAGTAGTCTTTGCCCAAAACCTGCACTCCGTGGTACTAGGGGTACTGATATTCCTGTGGCCCCTTCTACATAATCCCAACTTATAAAGAGTTGCTTTATTATTTCTGCAAAGGCCATAGTAGCAATTGCAAAATAATGCCCCTGAAGCCTAAAGCTTGGATAAGATATAACAGCGGCTATAGCTGATGCAATTATCCCACCTAATAACATACCTATCCAAGGTGTAATTCCATAATGATAATAAAGTATTACCGAGGTATAGGCACCTATACCAAAATATGCAGCATGTCCAAAAGAAGTTTGACCAGCGAAGCCCGTAAGTACATTCCAAGCTTCCCCTAATGTTGCAAATATTAACAACAAAACTAAAGCATTTAATGCTGCGGTAGCTTTCACAAATAAAGGCAGTATTGCAAGTACTGCAATTAAAATGATTAGAGTTTTTTTATTCTTTACCATCCAAACAACCCCTTTGGCTTAACCTGCATTACTATCAAATAGATAAGAAATATAACAGCATATTTGAATTGTGTCCCTAAATAATATCCACCTAAGGCCTCCGCTAAACCTATAATTAGGCCACCAAAAAGTGCACCTTTAATATTTCCAAACCCTCCTAGGGCAACTATTACAAAGGCAATAATACTATATAATGCACCAGACCCTGGATAAATTGGGAAAAATGTAGCCATTAGGGCACCAGCTGCACCTACACAGGCTCCTGAAAGTCCAAAAGTTATAGCATATATTTTTTCCGTATTTATACCCATTAATAGGGCAGTGTCTTTATTTAATGCAGTAGCTTGAATAGCTTTACCAGTTTTTGTCTTGTCCATAAACAACATTATCACTATGGTCAATACAATAGATGCAGTTGCAGCTACTAATTGAGGAACACCAATTGTAATATTCCCCATTTTAATAACTTTTCCTGAAACTATTGCATCATTTATATACCTAAAATTTGGTGTCCACAAAAATTGAGCAAAATTCTTTAAAAACATACTAAGGCCAAAAGTAGCTAATAGGGCTGTTAAACCAGGAGCATTAATCACTCGTTTAATAATTCCTTTATAGGTTAATACTCCTATTAGAAATAATAGTACTGCAGAAATAGGTAATGATATTAAAGGATCTAAAGCTAATAGTGAATAGATCCAGAATGTGCTATACATACCAATCATTAAAAATTCACCATGAGCAAAATTAATTACATCCATAACACCCCAAGTTAAAGTTAAGCCTACTGCAACTAGTGTATATATAAACCCCATGAGTATTCCATTAATTACAATCTGTCCCATAACTAGATCCCCCTTCTAATGTTATATTTAGTTATTTTTTATATATCTTTTATTAAACGAGGAGAATATATTATTTAAAGAGAGCAGAATTACACTGCCCCCTTTAAATATCCTATTCATTTACCTATCATCCCATTGTGGGAAAGGAACAAGGGGTTTTTGTGTAGCTACATCTAATGGATATACCGCTTCATACTCTTCATTTTGAATTTGAACTATATAAGATGCAGATATCTCATTTTGTCCACTTTCATCAAATTTAATAGCTTCAGAAGCAAAGTATGGAGCATCAAATTTGGTATTCTTGATAATATCCATTAATTTATCTCCATCCACATCTCCCGATTGATTTAAAGCATCTGCAATTACCATTATAGAAGCAAATTCTTCTAAAGCTGGACCATCAAAATTTGCATTTGTCTTTTTCTTATACATATCGTTTAAGAAATTTAGTTCAGGCATATCATCTAGTTTAGCTGCTGTAAAGGCAGCTCCACCAGCAAAATAATTAGAATTTTTACCAAGGTTTACTACAAACTGAGTATCTTGGAATCCACCGCAATAGTTTAATACCGCCTTTGGTTTTACATCGGCTTCTTTATATTTGTTTACAAACATAGTAATATCTGCAATATAAGATGCATGGAAAATAGCATCTGCATTTAAATTTTTAATCTGTTGTACTTCTGTGTCCACATTGGTAACATCGGCTGCATAGCCTACAGCTCCAACATATTCAAATCCAAGGTCCTTATACTTTTCTTCATACCATTTCTCTGCCATTTCCTTGGCATGAACACCAAATTCGTTGTCAATATAGACAACTGCTACAGTTTTAATATCTGCATTATAGTCTTCATTAAGATGCATTAGATAATCATAAAACATTTCAGTTTCCATATCATCATTTGGTGCAACTCTAACAAAGTATTCCAATCCTCTTTCCGTCAAAGCGGCTGAAGATGAAGAACCTGCCACAAATGGTATTCCATATCTTTCTGCAGCTTGAGATGCTGGTTTAGTAGCTGAACTTTGATAAGAACCTGCCAGTGCTACTACACCTTCTTCTATAAGTCTTTCAGCCTCAGACTTAGCCATTTCTGGATTACCTTGATGATCTGCAAATACTATTTCAATTTTTGCATTGTTTAAATTAGGTAAACCAGCAGCTGCTGCTAAAGGTATATTTAGATCTGGATATTCCCCATTTATTATTTCTTGGGCAACTTCCATTGCAACCTGTAATTTAACACCTGTAGCTGCAGAACTACCAGTCAATGGTAAAATAGCTCCAATTTTGATTGTATCTACATCTCCAGTAGTTTCAGTTCCACCTCCAGCTGGCTCTCCCTTACTACAGCCAGTTAGGGTAGTTCCTATTACTAAGACCACAATTAATACTAGTACTAAGATAGATCTTTTAAACTTCATTAAATAACACCCCCAAATATTGTTGTTCCTAAGTTTTACATATGAATATTTTTATTTGCATTAATTGATGAATAGCAATCTATATTAATATATATAATAAATATAGATTGCATATGCTCAATTATTACCCCATCACATGGCTTAATTCTTGAAAACATTTTCTTTTGAAAATAAATTATTACAATCCCTTAATGATCTAAACTAGTTCTACTTCTTCAAATATTTCAAATCAATCAAATTATCTGAATAGTGCCCATATATTAAATAATAACCTTTATAAAATTTATGTCAAGTACTTATAGTCAGAAACTTCGCATCAAATTTTCAATTGTGTTGCCTTTATTACTAATTTTATATTACTTGTAATTTACTTGAATAATCTATAGACAAGAAAACTTTATAATTAATTTCCAGTTTTCTTTTTTAATTAGGTTTCTATAAACAATAGATTTCTTCAATAAATTTTATAAGCCTTACTTTTATATTTGAATCCAACATTTTAATTAATTTTTTGTTAAAATACAACTAAAAGTGTTATAATAAACAATTGTATATAAATAATTAATGATAGAAGGGTTTTTATGTTTAAAACATTTGAATATGAAGATATAGATAAAAATAAAATTGATGGTAAAAATATATTAATAGATGTAAGAAGTCCTAGTGAGTATAAAAACGCAAGTATTCCCGATGCCATTAATATCCCCATATTTAACGATGAGGAAAGAAAAATAATTGGAACCATATATGTTCAGGAAAGTGTAGAAAAAGCAAAAAAAATTGGTATAGAAACGGCATCAAAAAGACTTCCAGATATTTATGATAAAGTAATGGCACTAGATAAAGAATACAATCATCTGATTTTTTTCTGTGCAAGGGGTGGATTTAGAAGCGGTTCCTTAGTTTCCCTTTTTTCCTCTATTGGTATAAATGCATTTAAATTAGATGGGGGATATAAAAAATATAGGAAATACATTAATAAGGCTTTGCCAAAGACAGCTGAGGGCATACAATTTATAGTGCTTTATGGAAATACTGGTGCTGGAAAAACTCATATCTTAGAAGAAATTAAGAAAAAAGGCATGGATGTTTTGGATTTAGAGGATTGTGCTAATCATAGAGGCTCTCTCCTTGGCAGTGTTGGCCTTGGTGAACAAAATTCTCAAAAACAATTTGAAAGCCTTTTATATGAGTCTCTTAAAAATAGAAAATCCAATACAGTTTATGTAGAAGGTGAAAGCGCAAAAATAGGAAAAGTTATTATACCGGAATATATATATAATGCTATGAATAATGGAATAGGCATAAAAATAGAAGCTAGTATGGAATATAGAATAAATAATATTATGAAAGATTATGTTCATGGAACTGATGATGAATTAATCTCAGCTTTAAATTGTTTAAGAAAATATATAGGAGATAAAAATATAGATAGTTTTATAGGTATGATAAAAGAAAAAAGATATGAGGAAGTCATAGAGGATCTAATAATTAAGTATTATGATCCCCTGTATGAATACAAGAATAGAGATATTAAGGCAGTATTTTATAATGAGGATAGTGAAAAAGTGGCTAGTGAGATAATTAAAAAGGTAACAGAAAAATAATTTTTCTATTACCTTTGTTAAATAAGTCAGTAAGCTCGTACCTGCCGCCAATATTTAGTTGAATACCTAATATGATTTTTTATAAATATAATAAGTATATATTACTGAGATTAAAGTGCTAAAAATCAATATAGCTAAACTAAATATGAGACTATCTATACCTTTAAAAATTAAAATATTTCCTAATATTATTACTAAACCAGCTATAATAAAAACTAATCCACCAAATCGCTGACTTAAAAACCACGTTCTTTCATTTTTCATACTCCAGGTAGTTCTTAGGCCTATTATAGAATTCATTTTACATTTTGGCATGATATTTCCTATTATTATTAGTACAATCCCCATTATACTAAATATAGCTCTATTAAAGTCTAGCTTATACTCTACATCCACTACCGATTGCATATACCCAGTGTATAAAAATATATATGTCATAAAATTAAATAATAATAATGTTGCAATACCCATTGTTATACTTGCTTTTTCATTGGAATTATTCTCATTAGTTTCATTTTTAGAAGACAATTTTCCCATAGCCCTTAGAAAAAAGCCTATGCCAATTATAATTAAAGGTAATATTAAACTTTCATATTTACTACCCCAGCGATCAATTTCATTTTGAGAATTATAATGCATTGGTATATTATTCGGCAAAATTGGAAGCATTATTAAAGCGATTATTAATGGTAAAAACATCAGTATATAAAACAATCTATACATCCTTTTCATTACTATCTCCCCCTTCAAATTGCTTAAACCACAACATTACCTCTTCTAGTATACTAGTGTTTAATTCATAAAATATATAATTTTTATATTTGATTTCATAAATTAAATCTGCTTTTTTTAATTGATTCAGATGATAAGAAATCCCCGCACCTGTTATATCAAAATGTTTTCCATTTCACCTGCTGATAACTTTTCATCCCGCAATAGCAGCAATATTTCCCTCCTGACTGGATCTGATAGGGCTTTAAATGTCTCTGCAAATCCCAAATTTATCGCCTCCCTTTGCCACCTATTTAAATGTTTACTTAAATAGATATTAACATAAGAAAGTATAAAAAGCAAGACCTATTTAAATAAGATTTTAAATAGGCCTTGCTTTTGAAATTTAACGGTAGTTTATTTCTTCACAAATAAGTCAGTAAGTTAGTACCTGGTACCAACATTTATGGCAAATAATGCTGCATTACTTTTTTTAGCTTAAAATTCTCATCTTCAAGCATAAATAGTGCGTCTTTATTTTTATTATAATGTTCTACAAATGTTTCTTCGTCTACCTTTATAGACTGAGCTGTACTATCATCTATTATATAGAATTCTGTATCTTCATCAATTGTAAAAGAATGTGGATAAGATGTAGGATTATAGATATAGAAACCATTCTCTAATTTCTCTGGGTCTATATTTAATTCTTTTAATCTTTCTACATCTTTAGGATGTACATTGTGAAGGAATTCTAGTTTATCAAAATGAATAGTATAATCATCTGTCCAATCATATTCCTTTAATTCCATTATATATCCATAGTACTGATTTATTGGATATATTAGAAAATCATCTATACTGGCATTTTCATAAAATTCGAAGCTATAGGCTTTGGCAAAATCACGGTTTAAATATTCTTTGACAAAATTTATAGCTACCTCTTTACCATCTAATAACTTTTGGTCTTCTCCATTATCTACTTTTTCTTGAATTTCAGCATAATATTCTTTCAAACTTAAATCACTTTGGATAACATTATAATACAGATTTCCATTCTCATCCATCCACCTATCTACACACCATATTCCATCTTCGCCAGTTTTTGCAGGTTGAGACAATAGAATTTTATATGTTCCCCCTCCTCTTTGTTCATATTCAGCTATAATATGATCCCCAGAAAAAATTTCAGGGCCTTTTAAATCTTTACTTTCCAATAATTCATTTAATCCTATTTCAATTTCTGCTTTAGTATCTGAGTAAAACTCCCCACTAAATATAAAACCTAAGAATTCATATTTACTGCCTTTGTTTAAAAAAGCTAACATTGGTTTCCATCCCCCCATTATATCTGCTTCTGTTAAGACGCCATCACCACTTATATTCATAAAAGGATAATCTAATAATTCTTTTCCTCTTATTATATATTCAAAATCAAATACCTCTATATTACTATCTAAATAACCTTCATAAGTATATCTGCTTTTAAAATTGGTGATTCTCGCCTCTTCAATTTTTGCATTTTCATGGGTGTATTCTTTAACTTTTTCTAATTCCTTATTAAATATTATCTCTGCTGCATCCCTAGGATCTTTAAATGTCTTATTATAAATTCCATATTCATCATCTTCTACTTCTCCGATTACGTCTTCTCCATTAATTTTTGGTTTAGTAAATATAAAAAATGCCAAGACTATTACCACTATAATCAATATAAGGCTTACCCAAAACTTGGGTTTTTTATAATCTAACACATTTTTCACCCTTCCCTTTGTATTATTTTCACTAAAACTAAGGGGTGTTACTATTTTCATTTTATGTCCAGTGGCTAAGGAAAGTAAGGTTTTACAATAATCTTTTTTCGCATGATTTCCTATTTCTTTCATTACATCTTCATCACAAGATAGTTCCATATCCCTTCCCATTAGAATAAAAGCTAACCAAATTAAGGGATTAAACCAATGTATAGAAAGCGCAATATAATATAGAAATTTTATTATATGATCATATCTTTTTAAATGGGTTTTCTCATGTATAATTATATATTCTCTTTCCTTTTCATCTAGATGATTTGGTATATATATTTTAGGCTTGATTATGCCATGGATAAAAGCAGTGTTTAGATTTTCATTTTCATATAGATTTTCATATAGATAATTTGAACCTTTTAAACTTTTTTTAAGTTGCTGATTTGAAATAATACCATGGATTAGAAATAAAACTATTCCCATTATCCAAATATAGGGGAGACTATTTTTCATGGAGAATTTCTTTTCATTAATATTAATTTTCCTTGATTTAACAGGTTTTTTTATAATTTGATTATTTGGATTAATTGATTCTTCTGTACCCATTTCTAAACCTGGTATAGTTTCTTTACTTTCTTCTATATCTCCTATATATGCCCTATTTGAAAATTCTGCAAATTTATCTGGCATAGGATTAAATTGAGTTTCAAAAGAAAATGGAACTATTAATCTAATAAGAAGTATAAGCCATAGTACATAGGAAAATTTCTTAGTAGATTTTCTAAATAAAAATCGTAGGGCTAGAACAAATAAAATAATAATAGAGGCTGTAATACTGGTATTAATGATATTCAAAAATAAATTTTCCATAGCTAATCCTCCCTATGGGCCCTAATCATGGCCTCAATTTCATTAATCTCAGCATCACTAAGTTCTTCTGCTCTAGTAAAAGCTGCAATAAATTTAGGCAATGAACCATCAAAAGATTTTTTTACATAATTGCTACTAAGATTAGCATAGAAATCCTTTCTAGATACCAAAGACTTTACAATGCCATCCTCATTGATAAATACACCTTTATTCTCTACCCTTTTAAGCATTGTATAAGTAGTGGATTTTTTCCAATCAAATTCTTCGGCACAAATATCTACTAATTCAGAGGATTTAATAGGCCCCCTTTCCCAAATTATTTCAGCTAATTCTGTTTCCATTTCACTTAAATTGTATTCCATATTATCAACTCCTAGTTTACATATTGTAGACTTAATTCTAGTTTACATTATGTAGACTAAAATGTCAATGACTTTTTAAAATATTTCCCATCCAAATTCCTTAGTTAATTCTTCTAATCCCTCTTCTATTTCTTTTCTAGTAAAATTATTCTCCTTTAAATAATCATCACTATAATTATTTAATCTTTCATAGAAATCTAAAGCTAATTCCATATATCTTTTATTTCCTACATCTAAATTTTCAAATAATAAATTCTCAGCTTCGTTAAGCCTTCCTTGACTTAATAGAAATAGCAATTCTTTATGCAGATAATCAGTATTTGTATATTCTTCTATATCTGGTAATTCATAAACCGCTACATCTTTATTTAAAAATACTTTAGCCAAAAATCTTACTAAGCTTCTAATTTTACGCATTATATAGTCTTGTTCATACATAGATATTCTCCTTAGTTATTATTTACATCCTATAATATTTTTTCTCACCCATACCAAAGAAATCTTTAATTTCTATTTTCCTATCATCTGCCAAAATATAACCTTCAAATTTCCCCATAGGTGCTTCATAATCGCAGTAAACTATTAGTGCATTTATTTTTAACTTACTTTTCCTTTCGGGATAAAAATATAAATCTATAGTATTGTATTTATCTTTTATATGCCATATTTCTTCTTTATCATAATTCCTTTCAACTTTTATAGGTGGAAGTGGAAACATATATTCATTAATCCAAATGCAATTTTCATTATAATTTTCCTTATCTTGTACCTGATTATCTGTCAAATTAAAACCTACAGTATTTCCATTACTATCCCTACCCCATCCAGTCACCCAATCATATTTTAATCTATAGGGATAATATCCCTTATGATCATCTACTATCATATTAGATTCTTCTTTTTTAAATTGGGTTTTACGATTACCTATAGAAAGATGTCCCTCCATTGGCATCAAAGCCTTATGGGAATAAATTGCCCTATTTTCCCCTAAGGGCATACAAGTTACTATTGGTTCATTATTATGATAAGCAGTAATATCCAAATTCATCTTCTCTGTTTTCTTAGTTTTAGCTACATTTAATTTTACATTTATTTTATCATTTTTTAAATCATTATGGATTTCCATGCTAAAATTTTCCGTTTTATAATAAGTAATACTATTTAACATTCCATCTCCTATATTAGTTTTAAATGGAGATACAATTTTATTTATAGATATTATTTTTTTATGAATTTTATCGTAGACTTCTATAATTACAATGGCAGAAATTTTAGCATTGTAGATGGCTCCAAATATAAAGAATTCTTCATTTCCCATTTGAAATGCTTCCCATTCTTTTAATCTCATATTGTTAAACCATTTTGGTGCCCTATATCCCAATGGATTATGGGCTGAAAGCATATTTATATTTGGAATAGCCTTATTATAGGTTCCAAAATTAAATTTCCCATTTTCATCCACTATAGAATCTATAGTTTCATTAATCCCACGATAATACTCTAAACTATTTTTCAACATAAAATCCCCCTTCCCCAAATTTAAGACCTGTTGCTAAAATCCTTAAATGGGATATTTCTAGCAATACACCATTCTTTTACATCCTTCATTATAATAATATCTGTATATTTTAATTCCTCTATGGATTTTTTACCTAAAAGGGTCATAATTGATTTAATTTGGGTTTT
The DNA here is from genome assembly GCA_036720245.1 of Tissierellia bacterium. Lineage (GTDB taxonomy): Bacteria > Bacillota > Clostridia > Tissierellales > Tepidimicrobiaceae > JAAZMA01. Next base: position 33,023 of record DAIMNI010000012.1, read on the forward strand.
CCAATTTTGGATTTCTTCTATAGCCTTTTCTACACCTAAATTCTCCACCATATATAAAATTGGAGCTGCTAAACCTACAGCTTTACTCCCTAGTGCTAAGGCCTTTACCATATCCATAGAATTGCGAATGCCTCCTGAGGCCAGTATTTCATAGGAGTCTATAAATTCTTGAGCTTCCAATAAGGAAACCACAGTAGAATTGCCAAAGTCCTCTAGAAAATTAAATTTATCCTCTGCTCTTCTATAATTTTCAATTCTTGCAAAATTAGTTCCACCAGTGCCACTAATATCTATGGTCTTAACTCCTATATCAACTAATTGTTTTATGGCTTTTTTACTCATTCCAAAGCCTACTTCTTTCACAATTACAGGAATGCCAATATTTTCTACAATTGTTTCTATATTTTTAAGCCAATTGGAAAAATCCCTATCCCCTTCAGGCATAATCAATTCCTGTGCCGCATTAATATGAATTTGTAGTCCATCTGCTTCTAGAATATCCACAGCTCTTTTAGCATCTTCTAAAGTTTTTTCCGCCCCTAAATTTGCAAAGATAATCCCATTAGGATTGACTTCTCGAATTATTCTAAAGCTATCCTCTACAAGGGAATCCTTTAATGCTATACTTAAGGAGCCTGATGCCATAAGTAAATTTGTCTCTTTGGCTATATAGGCAATCTTTTCGTTAATTACCTTTGTTTCATTACTGCCACCAGTTATTGCATTAATATAAAAGGGCTGTTCCATATTAAAACCTGCTATGGATGTATTTATATTCACATTTTCTATAGAAATTTCTGGGAACACCTGATGTATAAATTTAATATTATCAAAATCAGATTTATTTTCTTCCTCATAAAATTTAAGTGCTAATTTAACATGATCATTTTTTTTATTTTCTATCAATTTGTTTCCCTTTCTTATAATATAATTTTAATGAATTACACGTCAAATAAAGATAATATATCTTCTTCGCTTAATTTAGATACCAAAGTTTCCCCTTCTGTTATTACCTTGTCTACCATTTCTTTTTTCTTTTCCTGAAGTTTAAATATCTTTTCTTCAATTGTTCCTTTGGTTATAAGTTTAATAACTTGAACTGTGTTTTCCTGACCTATTCTGTGAGCCCTATCTGTTGCTTGATCTTCTACTGCTGGATTCCACCATGGGTCAAAATGTATAACCATATCTGCACCTGTTAAATTTAATCCCGTTCCACCTGCTTTTAAGGAAATTAAAAACACATCTCCTACTCCTTTGTTGAAATCCTTTACTAATTTTCCTCTTTCTTTAATATCTGTAGAACCATCAAGATACATATATTGTATATCACTTTCTTCAAGCATATCTTTTATAATACTTAACATGCTAGTGAATTGGGAAAAAAGAAGTATTCTATGCCCTCCGCCTATGGCATCTTGTAATATTTCTTTAAGTGAGTCTAATTTACCACTTCCTCCTACATAGTCTTCAACAAACATACTTGGATGACAGCATATTTGTCTTAGCCTTGTAAGTCCTGCTAGAATTTTTATATGAGATTTATTAAATCCCTTATGGCTTATTTCCTCTTCTATTTCTCCTTTAATAGCTTGTAAATAAGCAAGATATATCTTTTTTTGTTCTTTTGTCATATCTACCACTATTTTTTGCTCTATCTTATCAGGCAATTCTTTTAATACATCCTTTTTAACCCTTCTTAAAATAAAGGGCCTTATGTGATTGTTTAAATCTTTAAGAGCCTCGCTGTCTTGTTCCCTAAAAATAGGTTTTTCATATTTCTCCATAAACTTATTATTGGATAATAAATAACCTGGCATTAAAAAATCAAAAATAGACCATAATTCCATCAATGAATTTTCCATAGGGGTACCAGTTAAAGCAAAATAATTACTAGCTTTTATGCTTTTAACAGATTTTGCACTTAAAGAATTATGATTCTTTATATATTGTGCTTCATCTAATATGCAATATCTAAAATTGAAATCCTGATATAGTTCTATATCTCTTCTTATAAGTGGATAAGACGTTATAATTATATCATAATTAACTATATCTTCCATAAGCTTTTTTCTTTCTTCTTTGCTCCCTGTAACTACTAAAACTTTAAGCTCAGCTGCAAACTTTTCTACCTCTGCTTCCCAGTTATATACTAATGAAGTAGGTACGACTACAAGAGAAGGAACTGTGCCTTTTTCTTTTTTCTCCGACAATAAAAATGTAATAATTTGTAAGGTCTTTCCCAATCCCATATCATCAGCTAATATACCACCAAAACCATATTGAGATAAAGTTTTAAGCCACTTAAATCCAAATTTTTGATAGTCTCTAAGTATTCCATCTAATTCTATAGGAATTTCATATTTTATATCTTCTGGCTCATTTATATCCCTAACTAGTTTTTTAAAATTTATATTTTTCGTTATAAAATCCAATCTTTTTTCTTTCAAATATTTGTCTAAATACATAGCCCTAAATTTAGGTATAGATATAATATCCTTTTCAAAATCCCCTTTACTTATATTAAGGTATTCTATCATATTTCCCATATCTTCTAATTCTGGGTTATCAAGGGGCAAAAAAGAACCATCTTTTAATCTATAATATTTTTTCTTTTCCTTTAATGCTTTAAATACTTTATCTAATTCTCCCCTATCTATTCCATCTATTTCAAAATCAAATTCTAGCATATCCAAAGTATTACTAAGCCTTATACCACCAGAAAAGTAAGAAGAATCCCTAAATTTTAGATTCTTAAAGTTTTCCGAATAAAATATATCACAATGTTCTTGAAGTCTAGGGATAATATCGTATATAAATTCAAATATTTTTCCCTCTTCATCCATAAATATGGCTCCATCTCTAACCTTGAATTCACTTTCTTCCAAAAGTCTAAGAATATACCTTTCTTTTTCAATATCTCTTAATAGTATCCTTTGTTTGTTCTCTGAATCATTTTCCTTAGAACTAAAGGGGTTTATAACTATATCTCCATATATAAAATCAATTTTCCCCGTAACAATATCACCTTGCCTATCAAGATAAATCTCGGTTTTAAGCCCTGGATTGTATATTGTTTCTTCTACCTTTTCATCTATATTTAAATTGATCACATTCTTTACATTCGGAAGAACTTCTGATATAAAGGACTCCTTATATCTATCGGGAACCTTTAAAGCACCATTTCCTTTAACACTTATTTCATTATAAAGAGGCAATAGTTTTTTGCTTTGATTTTTAGGTAATCTATATATTTTATTGCAACTAAATATATATTCTCCATCCGAAGTGAGAGGAATTAAAGAATCTTCAGTATTGAGCATAATCATTAAATCTTTCCCATTTTCCTGAATATTCATATCTAGTGGTATTTCTTCCTCTATTATATTTATATTATTATAATTTTTATCCATAATCTTAGCATTAAAATTTCTACCTTTCATAAAACTAAAAAATTTTTTAAGTGCAAAAGGTGTAAGCAAAAGATTTTTAGCATTAAATATGCTTCTTGAATTGTATGCATTGTATCTAGTATTATTTATTTCGTGATTTTCATATAAAAGCATTAAAAGATTAATAATTTCATTGTCCTCATCTTTAAATTTATATTTATAAGGCGAGAAAGTAAAATGTTTTCCAAATTCCATATCTTGTCCTTCATTTAAAGCTTCTAAAAACTTCCTCATATTTTTCACTACATATAGCCTATCTTCCCCTATTCTTAGATTTAAATATGAAGACCCTTCTATGCCATAATATTCATTTAAATCAAATTCATAATTAAACTCTAGGTTTAAAAATTTTCTTTCTTCTTCATAGCTTTGTCTATAATAATCTATTATATTTAATATTCCTTCTCCATCATCCTTTTTTCGTAATTTCCCTTCTAAATCCAAATTTCTTATACAATTAAGAGTAGCAACTATATGTTTACAATCCCCAGTATATTTTTCATAAGCAGGGCATGTACAATGTGAAGAAATTATTTCCCCCTTATCATCAAATCTTATAGAAACCTGATAATTTAAATTTCCTTTAACAACACTTTCAAAATAATCATTTTCAAAATTAGAACCTAACTTTATTATCCTACCCTCGCTATAATATCTTTTACCTTTGATATAAGTAGAATAATCTCCAGCCCTATTTAATAATATATCTTCATTTATATTTAACATAGTACACCTCTAATATAGAATAATTAATCTTAATTGTATCATAGACTTAATTTGAATTTTTTAAACGCAAAAATATAAGAGATAATTAATACACTGGAATTCGTATATTTTCTATAACCTCTTTTTGTATCTTATTTATAGATTCTACATTAATAATTTCTTTTAATAAATTATTAATTCCATAGGATTTGTTATTAATTACTAAAACAGCCCTGGTTTCATCCCCAATAATCTCGTTTATAGGTGCATCCTTAAATTCAATACCTTCAATTATTTCTGATTTTTCTATGGTGTCTTTATTATATATTGTCATATCTATTGTACCATCCATAATAGCAGGCACCATTTTTGTATATTGAAGATCTACAAATTCAACTTCTCTTCCCTCAGTTAAATATTCTAACCATTTCACATGGTCTGGGGAATGTAAATCCCTTCCTACTTTTATAGATTGCTTATTAAATACTTCTTTATCCTTATATATAAGAACATAACCACTTATATAACTATAGGGTTCAAATTCCATAACAATACTTAAATTATCATATTTTTCAATTAAAGCTATTGCAGATTCTTTACTAAGAATTGCAAAATCATACTTCTCCTGTAAAACACCTTGAACTCTATTTTCAGCACCTTGCATATAAGCAAAATGAAAAGGTATATCCCTTTTTTCCATTTGAGCATATATAGCAGTTGCAATCCCTTCATGTTTCTTTGTATAGGGAAGAGGTGATACACCTGTAAGAACCCCCCAAGAAGTAAATTCCCATAGTTTTTCATAATCAATATGTTCTAAATAAGTACCTAGAGTGCCCCTCTTAGATCTGGATATAGCTTTTTCATTTTCTAGTATATTTAATACCTCTTGTACTATTCCCCTTGATGCATCAAATTTTTTTGTATAGGATTCTATTGTATCGATTCTATCTCCTGGTGAATATGCTAATAGTTCTCTTGAGATCATCATTAGAACCATTCCTTTTTTATTAAAAATTCCAAATCTAGAAGTCATAAATTTTTTCCTCCTGTTTCATTAGTCCCTTTATTATAACACAAAACAGTTTTATATGAAAAATAATGCAAAAAATCGTATAATTAGATATACAATTTTTTGCATTAAATTTAAAGGTTTCCATATTTAGATAGTACATCGGTAATTGGTTTGCTTACTTTATAAAAGTTTTTATATACATTTTTATATATATCATCATATATTTTACTATTTTTGGGGATTGGATAGAATACTTTATCTACTTTTACCATTTTTTTAATTCCATCTTCTTCATCTTTGAAAATACCAGATCCAATCCCGGCAGCAATGGCTGCACCTACAGCGCATACTTCATGGGTTTGAAGTCTTATAGTTTTAATATTAAAAATATCTGCTGTTAATTGCATTGCAACATCAGATTTGCTACCCCCCCCAACAATATATATTTCCTTCGTTTTGTTTTTTATCTGACCTTGAATAATTTCAAAACCATTTCTTAGGGCATAGGCTATACTTTCAAGAATTGCCCTATATAAATATTCCTTGGTATGTGCATCAGTCAAGCCAATAATGGCACCTTTTGCATCTGGATAAAGAACATAATGTGGTGCCCAAAATGGATATACAAATAGCCCATTAGAACCAGGCGGTATATCCTTTGCCTTTTCATTCATTTCATTTAGTAATTTGGGAAAGTCCTCTTCTATTGCATATTGCTTACAAAACCAGGTTACCAACCAATATCCCCTATCTATATAAAATTCAGGATTCCAAGCATGGGGAATTGAACTTGGCCATGTGTAATAAGAAAATTTTCTATCCTTAACAAATTTCTTGCTAGTTATAGCTATTGTTGCCAATGTCCCGTAGGAAATAGTAGCCTGTTCATCAGAAAAAGATCCACTACCTAGGGTTTCACACTGTTTATCACCACCAGCTGCTATTATTGAAAGCCCTACTGGTAAACCTGTTTCAATACTTGCCTTCTCTGTTACATATCCCATTATTTCTCCAGCATGAAAAAGTTTCGCTAATTGGTCCCTTCTAACGCCTATTATTTCATAAACTATATCTAAATCATACCAAGCTAATTTTTCTATATTAAATGGGAGTACACCTACCTGCATTCCAACAGCATCGTGATAATTTCCAGTAAATTTATAGGCAATTAATCCACCCAAAGTTAAATATTTATACGCACTATCATAGGTATCTTTTTCATGATATTTAAACCAATTAAATTTAGATCTATTAGACAACATATCAAAAAAGCTTTTCCCAAAAGTATGGATTATCTTATTTTTACCCTTAATTTGATTTCGTGCATCCTTAACAGCCTCAGGCACTCTTCTTTGGTCCATCCAAATAATCCAGTCCCTAATATAGTTCCCATCTTTATCTAAGGGAATTATATTATCTCTATTGGCAGTAATACTACAAGCCTTAATTTTATTAATATCTTCCTTTAATTCTTGGCACACCCTATTGGTTACAATACATACATTCTGCCAAAAATCATCTGCTGGAACTTCAGCCCAACCTGGATTTAGCGAATAATAAGGTTCATTTAAAACCCTTTCATTAGCTATTTCATTACCATTGCCATCAAATACCATTGCCCTAACACTTTGAGTACCAATATCTATAGCCATAATATAATCATCTAAACTCAATTCAAGCACCCCCTTTGGCAAACAATGAAGTATTATATAAAATATCCTTTTTTATTCCTCTGTTTTATATTTTTCATATATAGGCATAAATTTATCTTGATATTCTTTTGGGGCATGTTTTTCTAAAGTATGTTTAATATTCCACTCACCTATATTTGTTTCACCCTTTTTATTAATCCATACTTCAAATTTCTTTTTTACTGCCGCCTTATACATTGGTGGTAAGGAATCAATAATCGCATCATACATTTTCTTACTATTACCTTCCCATGTTAAATCTTCAATCTTTAATTTAGCCATTTAAAGCCCTCCCTTTTTATTTAAAATACACATCGCCACGTCTTTCCAATCATCTACAATCCCAATATCTACTTTTTTAAAAATATTGGCATTAGAATCATTATTAATTGCGATAATTTTTTTTGCCTTTCTTATTCCTGCCATAGTTTGATTGCTTCCTGAAACCCCAAAAAGTAAAACAATATTAGCTTCTAAACTATTGCCACTAACTCCTACTTGTCTAGAATATGGAACCAATCCTCCATCAACCACAGGTCTTGTTGCCCCAAGTTCTCCACCCAAGGCCTTAGCAAGATTTTCTAAAATTGATAATTCCTCTTTGCCCTTAATAGCATTTCCAGCAATAACCACAATTTTAGCCTTGTCTAGTCTTATTTTTTCCTCTTTTTTCTCTACTCTTTCTATAATATTCAGCTTTTTTTCAGATAGACTTTTCTCTTTTATATTTAATTTAAAAGCACTATGCCTATACTCCTTTGGTAAATCCATTATACCAGGCCTTACTGTGGCCATCTGAGGAAAACTATTAGGTGTAATAATTTCCGCTAAAATTTCCTCTCCAAATGCAGGTCTAATTTGTACAAGCCCATATTTTTCATCATATTTAATATCAGTACAATCTGCAGTAATTCCAGTTTTAAAATGTGCTGCCACTCTTGGGGCAAAGCTCCTGCCAAGAGGGGTGGCACCAATTAATAAAATGCTAGGTTTTTGCAATTGTATATATTCACATAATGCCTCTTTATAGTGTTCTGTATTTAAGTATTCATCATCATATTTATAAACGAAAAGTTTGTCTACATATTTTTCTAACTGTTTAAGTTCAGGATTTAATTTATTTTCTCTATAATTCTTTGGGGTTACTACTACACCATGAATATTATCCATAGGGTTTTCTAATATTTCCATTGCTTTTCCAATAAGCTCTAGGCCAACTGGAAGCAATTTATTATCTTCTATTTCTAAAAAAATTCCTATATTCATGGTTCCTTCTCCCATTCCATCAAGTGTTCTAAAAGCACATCTACATTTTCCTCTGTACTATTATTTAGCATTTCTCCATTTCTTGTAATAATTGGCACAAACATTTTTCTAACTCTAGTAGCTGAACCCCTATATCCAAAATTGTTTTCATCATTTTCTTCAAGATCATCTAGTTTAATAATTTCAATTGGCTTTTTTTGAGCCAGCATCTTATCTTTAAAAGAGGATACCCTAGGATTAAAACTATTACTATCTATAGAAAGAACTACTGGTAGCCTGACTCTAATCTTATCCATATAATTTCCCATATTGCTAATTACAGTTATTTCATTATCATTTATATCTAGTATTTCAGTAATATAATATACATGAGTATAACTTAAAAACTCTGCTAATTCCGCTGCTACTTGACCAGTATCCCCATCAATAGATTGATTCCCACAAAATATAATATCTGGTAAACCTATTTTTTTAATTCCTAAGGCCAGTGTATAGGCTGTAGCCAATACATCAGCTCCTGAAAATCTCTTATCCATCATATGATATGCCTCATCTACTCCCAAAACAAGGGCATTTCTAAGAGAAGCCCTCGCTTGTTTAGGTCCCATGGTTATTGCTTTTATATTTCCAGGGCTTTTTTCTCTCATTTGTAGACAGGCCTCAATAGCCCTATAATCATCAGGATTAGGTTTAGAACCTGCACTATCTCTTACAAGAGAACCAGTTTCCTCATCTTGTTGTATCTCTTTAGTATCTGGAACCTGCTTTACACATATTATATAATCCATAAGCTCACCATTGCTTTCTATTTGATTATTCTATTCTTTATAATTATCTTCTAGGATAACTCCTGGATTCATAATTCCCTTTGGATCTAGAGCTTTCTTAATACTTTCCATAAGTATATAGGAAGAGCCAAGTTCATCTTTCATATACTTTGTTCTATGTTTACCAACACCATGATGATGCCCAATAGACCCATTATACTTTAGTGTTACCTCCATAACAATGTCCCAAATATGATCATGAACTCTTTTAGCATCCTTTACTTCTTTACCTGGCATGGCACCCATTTGAAAATAAATATTTGTGCCATTCATATAGCTATGAGATGAATGCCCTGAAAAGTACATGGTTTCAGGTACTTCATAATACACTCTTTCTATAGTTTCCTCATATATATCTGCAATCACATCCCAGTTACCTGATATTTCTATAGTATCTACTAAAAATCCCATAGCTCCGTATTCTTCATATTCATCAGCTGCATCATTTCTATGTTTATACCATATTTCAACAGGCTTTTCTCCCGCAGGTATGGCACCATTTTCTATAGCTATTCTATCTATTGTTTTCCCTTCATATTCACAAAGTTCCTTGCTTCCCTCACTTAAAAACAACAATAAACTTTCTCCTTCTTCCATATAGGCACCATAAGGTTTTTCACATTCAAGCCAATCATGAAGTCTAACTACTGGTGGCTTGACTCCTTCTCTCATTATCTTTCTTATGATTTCAAGACCCAATTTCATAGACTCTACTCTATAGGCTTGAAGCCATCTTGTTTCAGGTTTTGGAAATACTTTTACTGTTAGCGATGTTATTATCCCAATAAAACCTTCTGAACCTAATAATAAATGTTTTAAATCTGGCCCTACTGCACGCCTCGGATTAGTTTTAATTTCCACTGTTTTTCCATTTGGAAGTACTGCTTCTAATCCTAAGAGCAAATCTTCAATTCCACCATATTTAGTTGAAAATTGCCCTATAGATCGTGTTGCAACAAGCCCACCCATTTTAGCAGTGTCTATTGATTGTGGATAATGTCCTAAAATATAGCCTCTATCATTAACGTACGCCTCTAAATCCTTAATATAAACCCCTGCTCCACATCTAACTGTTAGATTCTTATCATTTATTTCCTCTATTTCATTTAATCTTTCCAAATCTATAACTATAGTATCTTTTCTCACAGTTTCTGCACCTGCTAAAACCCCAGAACCACCTCCATAGGGTACAACAGGGATATTGTTTTCATTACAAAATTTTAATGCTTCAGATACTTCCACAGTATTTTTAGGTTTCAATACTAAAGATGGTAAAATAGGTTCCCAACCTATATGTTTTTGGTATAGACGAAGAGCATATAAATCAGTAGACCTTTGTCTTCTTACAGATTCATCTTCAATTATACTATCCTTATCTAGTATTTTATTTAAACCTTCTAGTAACTTTTCTTTTTCCATTTATTTGGCCTCCATTCTAGCTGTTTTAGCAGCAATAATATTTACACCGGTTCCTAAAATATCCTTTTTCACTATATCTCCCATTTTAATTGGTGCCTTAATCTGAAGCTCTTTTAATAGATGAATACAATCCCCTAATATCTCCTTAGGTACTTGATCATCTGAAACAACTGGTAAACAGGGATATTCCCCGCCCCTTAAACTTACAACTGTTGTAACCATTCTTTTAGGATTGTAAAATTCTGTCTCAGCAAATTTTTTACCTCGCTGACAGCTATATCCACTGATATTTTTAATCTCCCCATTTTCCTCTTCTATTTCTATATTGCAACCTCGTGGACAAGCGATACATACAATTTTCATTTTACTCACCTGCCTTATTTACTTTTACTAATATTGGATCTGAATAATTAATTTCTTTTAATTCCTCATTATTTAAATGTGCCAAAACCATTTCTTGAGGTCTAAGAATTGAATGTCTTTTACTATATAGTTTTTTATTTCCCTGCCATACAGACACTGTGGCTTCTTCAATTTCAGTTTTCGTTCTAAAATAAAAATTCACTTCCCCATTCTCCTCAATTCTGTAAGTATTAGGAATTAAAAAATTAACATTATCCCCAGCTAAAATTTCTACACTTTTTGAAGAATTAAATTTATTATTAATATATTTATAAGCACCTTTTGCTGCAATTTCACCTGTATCGGATACATAATCAACTAAATCAAAAACATTTAATACATTGCCTGCAGCAAATATTCCTTCAATGTTAGTCATCATATTATTATCAATATAAGGACCTTTAGTTATTGGTGAAAGTGTAACACCTGCCTTTATACTTAATTCATTTTCTGGTATTAGGCCTACGGATAAAATTAATAAATCACATTCAATATATCTCTCAGTTCCAGATATGGGATTCATATTTTTATCTACTTTTTGAACCACCACTCCTTCTAATTTGTGTTTACCTCTAACCTCAGTAACAGTTGTAGAGAGATGAAGGGGAATATTATATTCATTTAAGCATTGAGAAATATTTCGTGCAAGGCCACCAGGACGATTCATTACTTCATATACACCTTCTACTTTCATACCTTCTAAAGTCATTCTTCTAGCCATAATCATTCCTATATCTCCAGAGCCCAATATGACAACCCTTTCCCCTGGTATAAGCCCTTCTATATTCATATATCTTTGGGCAGTCCCTGCAGTCATTATCCCTGAAGGTCTTGTGCC
>DAIMNI010000012.1:44666-48763 GCA_036720245.1 Tissierellia bacterium
AATAAATACCTGATTTCTTGTCCTTTCTCTACAGCCCATAGCAAATATAATTGCCTTAGAATGAATTTCTAGCATTCCCTCATCAGAATTAACTGCATATATAATCTTATTTGAGTTGACATCCAAGACCATAGTATTTAATTTAATCTCTATATTGCTATTTTCTACTTCATCAATAAACATTTGTGCATATTGGGGCCCTGATAATTGCTTTTTAAATCTATGAAGGCCAAATCCATCATGAATACATTGTTCCAATATACCACCTAATTCGTTATTTCTTTCTAAAATTAAAATTTCCTCAATCCCCAATTTTTCTGCCTCTAAAGCAGCAGCAAGACTTGCAGGTCCTCCCCCAATAATTACTAATTCTTTATTAATAATTTTCACTGGATTCACCCCCAAAATCCACTTCTCTTGACTTTTTCACTATTATATTGGAATCATGGCCTTTTTGAGTGATTTCTAATATATCCCTATTTGTTTCCCTAGCCAATATAGCTAAAATTTTTGGACTACAAAATCCACCTTGGCATCTTCCCATTGAAGCTCTAGTCCTTCTTTTTACACCATCTACAGTAGTACAAGGAATATTTCCATGAATAGCATTGACTATTTCAGCTTCAGTAATTGTTTCACATCTACATATAATATTTCCATACCTTGGGTCTTCTTTTATTAATGCATCCTGCTCTTCTTTAGAAAGATGTCTAAATTCAATAGCCGCCTCCCTAATGGGATTAAAGTTTTTATTTTTACTTAATTTACCTTCTTCGGACTTTATAATATTCACTACCATTTCAGCAATGGCTGGTGCAGCAGCTAATCCAGGAGACTGTATCCCCGCCACATGTACAAAACCTTTTATCTTATTAGATTTTTCAATGATAAAGTCTTCCTTATAATTAGCAGCCCTTAATCCTGAAAAATAAGTTATAATATCTTTATTCTTAAGATCTAAATCCACTCTATTGCCAGTATCTAAACAGTATTCTAATTCTTCTTTAGTAAAAGACAAATCTTCCTTATCCATTATCTCCTTAGCTGAAGGACCCCATAAAGAATTTCCTTCTACAGTTGTTTGTGGGCCACCTCCTTTAGATTGTTTGTTTCTAGATTTAGTCCCAGGTACTGCAACACTTCTAGAAACTCCAGCTTTATTTTTGTCAAATATTAAAATTCCACCTTTTCTTGGATGTATAGTATAAAATTTGTCTCCTGCCATTTCTGCAATATCATCTGCATAAAGTCCTGCAGCATTGATAATGTATCTACTTTTAATTATTCCTTTGTCTGTTATTACTTCCCTTACTTCCCCTTCCTCCACTATAATATCTACTACCTCAGTTTCTAAATGAAATTTTACACCATTTTCTGCAGCATTTTCCGCAAGGGCAATACATACACCATAGCCGTCTACATATGCAGTTGTTGGAGTCCATAAAGCAACAAGTGGTTCTTTTTTAATACCTTTCTCAATTTCCATAGCTTCTTTACCACTTATTTTTTTCATAGCTGGAACTTTATTTAATTTTCCAGCTATATATGCTAAATTTAGAAGCCTTTTTTGTTCTTTATTATAGGCAAGTATTATAGAACCCTTTCTCTTAAATGTAAAGTTCAATTCTTCTGCCCATTTAGTATACATTTCATTTCCCTTAACATTTAACTTTGCTTTTAAAGTAAAAGGTATAGCTGCATTTCCTGGATGTATCATTCCATTATTTGCTTTAGTTGTACCTTCAGCAATATCTTCTTCTTTTTCTACTACAGATACCTTTATATGGTATTTTGAAAGTTCTCTTGCTATACCGCAGCCAATTACCCCACCACCAATAATTACAATATCCGTCTCCTCGATTATCCCCTTTTCTTTTCCCTCTAATATTAATGGGGTTCTATCTTTTTTATTAATCTCTACTCCCTTAGGGGAAAGATTGTTGACAACGTTTTTTATCTTCCGTTTCTTCCCAACTAATAATCCTATTTCAACTACCTCTTCCCAATTATTAACTTCCCCCTCAAGATATGCTATATTGTCTTCATCGATTTTAATATTAATATTTAAATCCTCAACACCTAATTTTTTTCTAATACCTGATAAAATACGTTCTTCCATATTCCTCCCCCCTAAATTTGGAATGTACATTATTTTGTACCTTTCCTTTATTATATGCCCTAAATATAAATATTGCAATACAAAAGTACAAAATAATGTACATTTAAAATCTAAAAAACCTAAGCCTTATTTTTTAAACTTAGATTTATATAATTAATCTTTTTTCTATTTCAATTTCACTAGCAATGCTTTTCATATTTCCCATATCTATTATTCCAGAATCAGTTTCCATTGCATTGGCAGCACCACAGGCTGCAGCGATTTTTAACATATATTCAAAATCATAATTTCTAAGCATTGAAACAGCAAAACCCGCCATCATAGCTGAACCAGCTCCTTTAGGATTTACTGCATCAATACTGGGCATATTTATTTTATAAGAATACCCATCATATATTGCTATGGCTCCTGATTTCCCAAGAGATACCACAACTATTTCCACACCACTTTCCATTATATAATTTGCCGCCATGATTATATCCTTTTCATTGGTCATAATAAATCCCATATATTCTTCTAATTCATCTCTATTAGGTTTTACCAAAAATGGCGATGCTTCTAATCCATATTTTAAGGCTTCCCCAGATGCATCTAATAGAATTTTTTTTCCTTCTTCTCTTGCCATTAAAACTAAGTGCTTATATATATCTATAGGTAGTTCCCTAGAAATGTCCCCAGAAGCACATATAATGTCTACATCTTTAATTAATTCTCTATATAATTCATAAAATTCCACCATCTCATCGTTTGATAAATAGGGAGGTCTTTCAGAAATTTCCGTTTCAAGTCCATAATCAGTCAATATTTTAGTACAGGTCCTAGTTTCCTCTTCTATGAAAACAAATTTATTTTTTATATTCATATTATTTAATATTTCTAATATATATTCTCCATTTCTTCCACCTAGAAAGCCAGTGGTCAATATGGGTTCATTAAAAGATTTTACAATTTTCGCTATATCTAAGCCCGAACCACCAGGAATATATTGAATATCATAAGCGGTGTAGGATTTTCCAATTCCAAAATTGTGTATAAAATATCTCCTGTCTATTGATGGATTTAAGTCTATAGATAAAATCAAAATCTTCACCTCCTCATAAACTATATATTCCCGTTTTTTTCAATTAAAAACTTTATATATTCAATTTTATCTGTTATTATTGACAAATTCTATAACTTTACCTTCTGATTTTGAAGCATGATAATCCTTATCTGGCATTATTTCCTTAAATATTCTATAGTCCTTATTGGAAAACATCATTGAATAATTCTCTTCTTCATTGGAATACTTTAAAACAGTATTTTTTTCCTTACTTTCTTCCTTAAAAAAATACTCAATGTTCCTAATATCTACTTGTAATAAATATACCTTATTCTGAATATCAATAGGCCTGTTTATTACAGGAATAAAGGGGAAAAAATGCAGCACTCCGTCTCGAAGCCAGATCTGAAGATTACCCTCTAAAATCTCCGTATCTCCCCCTTTATAGTGCACTATTCTAGTTTCTACGGGAATATCTATTTGAGATTTAAGCCCTTTATATATATTGGAAGTTTCTCTTATAGCTCTTGAAATCATCTGTTCTTCCCTTTCTAATTTGCTCCTAGCCCTTCTAATAAAGAAAAATAGTATAGCACCTATGAATATAATTAACGGTAAAAAAATAGTTGGGTATTCAATTGTCAAAAATAATAATAGTAATAATATAATAGCTATAATGCTTTTCAAAAAACCCCCCCTATTAAAAATAATTCTATAATATATATTTCTACATTAATCCTTAAAATCCTCTTTTTTACTAAAGAATTTGGTGAATATTATAATTTTTTTGGAGATTTTAGCGCTTATCCCCTATATTTATCATATACTTTTTTAGCTATTCTATCAAGGCCTATTGCCATAATTTCAATACCTTTTATGGCTTACTTAATTGCAAAACTAAAATAGACCCCTTTTTGCATTGCAGTCTAATTTAGT
>DAIMNI010000075.1:0-7493 GCA_036720245.1 Tissierellia bacterium
AAATTTATTTTAAAAAATTTACTCTTCAAAATTATCATTTATATATTTTTCAGCTTGAACAGCAGCAATAGCTCCATCTGCTGTAGCTGTAACAACTTGTCTTAAAGATTTAACTCTACAGTCTCCTGCAGCAAATACTCCATCTACATTAGTTTTCATATTATCATCTGTAGGTATATATCCCTTTTCTAAATTAACTTTTCCATCGAATAATTTAGTAGCTGGTATAAAGCCTACGAATGGGAAAATTCCAAAAGTACCATCATCTTCATCTGCTACAATTTCTGTTAATTCTCCAGTTTTAACGTTTTTAACTACCATGGATTCTACTATACCATCGCCTTTTATTTCTTCTACTACAGAATCCCACATAAATGCCATTTTTTCATTGGCGAAAGCCTTTTCCTGTATAGATTTTGCAGCACGTAATTCATCTCTTCTATGAACTATGGTAACTTTTCTTGCAAATTTAGTAAGATACATCCCTTCTTCTACTGCTGTGTCTCCTCCACCTATTACAAAAACCTCTAAATCTTCAAAGAATGCTGCATCACAAGTAGCACAATAGGAAACCCCTCTACCAGTTAATTCTTTTTCACCTGGACATCCTATAAGTCTTGGATTTGCACCTGTTGCTATTATTATAGTTTTAGCTTGATATTCGCCTTTTTCACCTTTAAGTACTTTTATTTTTTCCTCGAAATTTACTTCTGTAATAGTATCTAATACAGTTTCTGCACCAAATTCTTTAACTTGATCTTCCATTCTTTTAACTAAGGATGGTCCTGTAGCATTTTCTACTGAACCTGGATAATTAGCTACTTCATCAGTGCTAACTATTTGTCCTCCTGCTTTTTCTTTTTCAATAATTAAAGTATTAAGTCTGGCTCGAGATGCATATAAGCCTGCTGCTAAGCCTGCAGGGCCTGAACCTATTATTATTACATCATAAATCATATTTTTTCCTCCCTTAGATTAATCTTGTAATTATAAGTATTATCGTGAAAATATTACAAGTTTCGCTTATTTATTTACATAATTATAATTTACCCATATATTCTTTTTTTAAAAGCAAGTTCTAAATTAAATACAAAAACAGAGTAGAAAGCCTAAGCCTTCTACTCTGTTTTAAACCTGAGAGTTTCCCCTTTGATAGGTTGCTCCTTCGGTGCAATTTGCTTTTCAGAGTTTCGTCAAAATACGGTCCTTTTGCCTGAGATCATCATTATAAAAGGGCAAACTTTATAACTTATTCCTTCGGCGCCAAAATTGGTCTCTCCCGCATTTCTCATCCGGATATATAAAATTGTTATTTTTTTCACATTTCATTTATATTATAATATATAAATTTAATAATAGCAATACCTTTTTTATTTTTTTATTTAAATTTGTCGATTACATATAGTGCTATATTGGTAGAATGGTCTGACACTCTTTCTAGATTACTTAATAAATCTAAAAATATCACCCCAGCACTAGGACTACATTGAAATTTATTTAATCTATCTATATGATTAGCTCTGTATTTTTCTTCCAAAGCATCTACTTCTTCCTCTAGTTTTAATGTCTCTTTTGCCAAATCATAATCATTGTTTTCAAAGGATTCTAAGGCTGTTGTAAAAGCTCTATGACTTTTATCAAATATATTGTCAAATTCTGCTATAGCTTCAGAACTAAATTCTAGCCTTTCTTCTATAACTGCTTGGGATAATTCTGCAATATTCTCTGAATGGTCTCCTATTCTTTCTATATTGTTGACTATATTAAATAATACATTTACCTGTATCTGTTGTTCATCAGTCAGTGGTGCGTTGGATAGTTCTACTAAATACTCTATAATATCTTTTTCCAATCTATTTATAACTTTTTCCTGGGAAAATACTTCTGAGGTATGTTTTTCATTCTTAGTTTTAAATGCCTCTGCAGATAATACTAGGTTTTTTTCTGCTATAGTGCCCATTCTCATTACTTCTTTTGTAGCTTGACCAAGAGCTATAGATGGAGTTTCTATAATTCTAGGATCTAAATATTTTGCACCAGTTTCCAATTCTCCATCTTCCCCAGGCACTAACTTTTCTGCTGCCTTTACAAGTAAACCGGCAAATGGAAGTTGTATTAATACATTTACAATATTAAATATTGTATGAGCATTTGCGATTTGTCTTTGAATATTATTTGGAGAAATTTTTAAAACAATAGCCTCTACTGGTACCCGTAATACTGTCATAAAAACTATTGTCCCTATTAAATTAAATAAAAAGTGTATTATCGCAGCCCTTTTCGCAGTTTTATTGGTTCCTATACTAGAAATTAATGCTGTAGTAGTGGTTCCAATATTGTCTCCAAATAATATGGGAAATGCTATATCTAAGGATATTAGCCCCTGAGATGCTAAGGCTTGTAATAATCCTATGGAGGCTGAACTAGATTGTACTATAGTTGTAAGTCCCATTCCAACCAATACACCTAAAAAAGGATCCTTTAAACCTGTCATTATATTGGCAAATGCAGGATTTCCGGCCAATGGCTTTAGTCCATTACTCATCATTTCCATCCCAATAAACAATATACCAAAACCTATTAATATTTCTGCACTGTCTTTAGATTTTTTTCTTGAAGATATAAGCCATATAGCAACTCCAATTGCTACAGCTATAGGTGCATAAACTACTAAATCAAAAGCGATTAATTGTGCAGTTATGGTAGTACCTATATTAGCACCCATTATTACCCCTACAGCCTGAGTTAAATCCATAAGTCCTGCATTTACAAAACCAATTACCATAACTGTAGTAGCAGAACTAGACTGAATTACCATGGTAACTAGTGCCCCTACAATTACTCCCATAATTCTATTATTGGTAAGTATTTCTATTAATTTTTTTAATTTCTCTCCAGCTGCTTTTTGTAGACCCATGCCCATTAGATTCATACCATAGAGAAACAGTCCTAGCCCACCTAATACCGGTATCGCAATATCCATTTTCACCCTCCATTCCAAGGTTTTTATCCATGAATTTTATTAATGCACATTATTTAAATCTGATTTAATAAATATGATTATTCCAAATTTGGAAAATCTAATTGCCTAAGAGCTTCAAACAATATAATATTAACTGAATTTGCCAAGTTTAATGAACGTTTTATGCCTTTTTTCATAGGGATTTTTATAGTTTTATCTAAATTTTTATTTAAAATACTATCTGGTAATCCTTTGGTTTCCTTTCCAAATACAATAAAAGAATCTTCTATATAATTAACATCAGTATAAAAATTCTTTCCCTTTGTTGTTGCATAATAAAAATTTTTATTAGAATATTTGGCTATTAATTCATCAAAACTTTCGTAATAATTGATCTCCACTAAATTCCAATAATCTAAGCCTGCCCTTTTTAAATACTTATCTTCCACAGAAAAGCCTAAGGGCTTTATTAAATGAAGAATAGTATTGGTTAAGGCACAGGTTCTAGCTATATTTCCAGTATTTTGAGGTATTTCTGGCTCAAGTAATACTATATTCATAATTTTCCTTCTTTCTATGAGTTTAATATATGTTCTTCTATAACTCTAGCTACCCCATCTTCATCATTAGTATGAGTTACTATATGGGAGTACTCTTTTATTATATCATCCCCATTTTCCATTGCCACTGCTAATCCTGCTATTTTTAACATAGAAATATCATTTTCATTATCTCCTATGGCTACAATTTGGGATTTTTCAATATTTAATTCACGGCATAAATATTCTAAGCCACTACCTTTAGAAACCCCTTCATTCATTACTTCTAAATTATTGTGCCAAGAACTAGATATATTAATACCCTTTATAGAACTTATCTCTTTTCTAAAACTTGATAATTTATCTTCATCGTCTTCTACAAATATAAATTTATATACATTGGGCTTTATAGTCTCTAAAGTTTCCATTACATTTTCGAGTATTCTAAATTCTATCCCCTGTTTCTTTAAACTATCTTGAAAAGAAAAGTAGTATTGTTCTGTCTCTTCACTTACCTTTTTTGTATAAAAAGTACTTTTATCATAAAAATGAAAATGAATATCATATTTATTGGCTAATTCTACTACCTTTTTACTACTATCAAAACTCATTTTATTTTCATATATAATATCTTTAGTACCACCATTGCTAATAATAGCACCATTACAAGCTATTATAGGATTATCTAAATTTATAGATTTTCCATAATAAATAGCGGATGGTAATATTCTCCCTGTGGTTAAAACTACATAAACACCTTGCTTTGTAGCTTTATATAATGCCTCTCTGTTTCTTTTGGATATTTCATTTTCACTATTTAATAAAGTGCCATCCATATCAATCGCTATTAATTTATATTTCATTTTTGACCTCCCCTTTCATTTCCAAAGATAATATATCATATAGATATAAATAGTCAATATGGAAAGTCAAGGAAAACCCTTACATAAAAAATAACTTGTAAAAAACAAGTTATTTTTTGTTTTTGTGCTTATCTAGTAAGGTTCCACTGTTCCCTAACTAGTTTTTCTAATACTTTATTAGATTTTAAGCCTGAATCTGAAATTACTACATTAAACCATTTTAAAGCATCTTCTTTATTACCTAATTGCCTATTTAATTCTCCTATTAAATAGGCTAATTTCAATTGACCCATATTAGTACTTACAAAGCCTTCATTATAATAAGAAAACTCATAAAACTCTTTCGCCAATTCTAAAAATCTATATTCTTCCTCTTCTTCCTTAATTCTATATAACCATGCAATGTTTAAACAAAGGGAGGCTAGTTCTAATTTTTTATATTCTAGTAATTCTCCTATATAGAGAGCCAATTTTTGACTTTCTATTCCATTATCTATATCTCTAATATCCCCATAGGATCTTTTATTCCATTTTGAACTTATCTCATCTAAAATAATTTGCCTGTCCTTATCTGGTACTTTTTCATATCTGTCCTCTGTAGCCGCATAGCCACAATTAGGACATACAAAAATATTATATATTAAAGGGTTTATATTTTCATAATAAGATAAAAAATCTGCATCTTTTTTGATTAATTTCAGTTTTGAAAATCTAACCTTTTTAGTTAAAAATTCATTATTACAAATAGGACAATTAATCCTTTTATCGTATAGTAAATCTATTTCATCCATTTAGCTCCTCCTATTAATCTTGGTTTTAATTTTCTATAGATTTATCATAATCTTCTGATACTAAAAATACATGATTTTTAGGTTTATAAAAATCCTTTGTGATCAAGGTTTTATTTACTACCTTTCCGTTTTTAATTATGGATTTATAAGTATTTACCTTGTATCCAGTTCTTCCTTGTTGTACTACTTTTTTAGTTCCATGTGCTAAATTTTTATCTACTATTATTTCTTCCTTTGGAGGTATTGTTTCTATTATTTCAGAGTCTAGACTTACATTATAATTTTTAGCATTTTTATCTCCATAAATATATATGTGCACTCTATCTCCTATTATTTTAGAATCTATATACACAGGAAAATCAAAATCATTTCTAAACTTTAAATCCAAAACTCCATAGGCTACAGCTGCATCTTGACCAAGGGGTACATATTTAATCGGTATAGAGTGGGGAGATCTTTGTATTATACTTAAATCTGCCCTCAATAATGCATTATAAAGTGTGGTAGAAGTTTGACATACCCCACCTCCTGTATCTGATACAAATTCCCCTTTAATTATTACATTGGCCTCTTGATAACCAGCACTTTTAGATCTAGGTCCTGTCAATTCATTAAAGGATACAGTATCTCCTGGCATTATAACTCCTTTGCTTAAGGCCTTAGAGGATAATCTTATATTCTCTATTCTTCCCTTAGAACTACCTTTAAATGAACTGGAAAATTCCCCTATTATTCCATTTATTCTAGATAATTGTTCCCTGGTCCTATTAGGCATTATTTTTTCTATAGGAATTTCAATAGGGTTTAAATTCTCAATATTTTTATTGATTAATTCTATTAATTCTTCTTCCTTTACTTTCTTGCCTATTACATCATCGCTTACTTTAATATTGCCACTATTAAAATTAAATTGTGCATCTACCATATCTATATTTATTTCTTCTGCTATATTTTCTACTATTATGTTTATCTTATCTCTATCATAATGAGTTTCTAAAGGAATAACTACCCCATCTCTTTTAACGGAAATTATCTCCTTAACTCTGTTTATTATATTTCCCTCTCTGCCTATGGAATAGGCCTCATCTATTGCCTTATTATAATCATAATAATAGCCTAATTCCCGTAAATTAATATTGTATTCCTTATCCTCCCAATAAATCTTCATATTTTTCCCATCTAATCTTTTTTCGTTTTTTTCTTTAATAATATTTAAAGCCTCTTCTTTGGTCATAAGTCCAATATCCATGCCATCTACTATTATTCCCTCATAAAAGAGTTCAGTATTTAATACAGTATAATAACCATAAACACCAAAGCCTACAATAATAGCAATTAAAATAATAATTAAAAATATAATAAAAACTTTTTTCTTTTTCATCCTAGACCTCCATAGTGGAATTTATATTTTATGTATTATTTCTCCCAATATATTTTAATTTCATCATTATTTTTGAGTTCCACCAAGTATTCTGCGTCTTTTTCATTTAATTTTAATACAAGTTTACCTTTAGGAATTGTTAAATCAAAATCTATATAGTCAAATATATCTACAAATATAAATTTTTCCTTATTGTATTCTATGCTTTTTTCTTCTCCATTTATAATTAAATTTATATTTTTCTTAGGTTTAACAAATATTTCATCCCCAAGGTTTAATTTTATATTGTCTTTTACTTCTTTACCATTGACTAAGATATTTTTTAATTCAATATCTAAATTTAAATGCTTTAATAAATCCAATAAATTTTCTATTTCCTCTAATTCTATACTGTCTCTTTCCATAAGTCTAGGATTTCCATATACTTCTTGTTCATTTATTTTTATACTAGTAATTAAGTTTATTTCTTCCTGATTAAACTTTATATTCTTTTCTCTTCTAATGCAATCAAAAAGTTTAGGTTCCAACTTTTGCCTAGTGGTAGCCTCAACAATTTTTACTATATCTCCATCCTTTAACAGAGTATTTAAATCTCCAATTTGATTATTTATATAAATTTTAGCAGCTTGTCCTTTATTCCCCATTAAAGTCTTTTCCTTACCATTTAAATAATAGATAAAATTTTCTCCTGATTTAGGTATTAGTTTTCTAGGATTATATCCTGTTAATACTAGTAAATCTGAGACTTTAGCTGTATCTGTATTAAATAATCTAATATCTTCTCCATTAAATTCTATTTGTAAAAAGTTTTTATATTGTTCATTTGCACCTTCCATGGCAATTCCAATAGGGGTAATTATATCTGGCCCCTTTAATTCTTCACTTATACCATGGATATTTTCAATAAAGCTAGTATCTCTAATAGATACCCTTTCTTTTGGTAGACCTATATTGTCA
>DAIMNI010000075.1:7503-9502 GCA_036720245.1 Tissierellia bacterium
AATATTTCCTTTAATCCAGGCATCTGACTGCTTCCACCAATTAAAAATATTGCAGCTGGTGGTTTCCCATTATACTCTATTATTTTTCCTGCAATTTCCAAAGATATTTGAACTAGGGTTTCATTAATATCTTCTATTATTTCTTTTGTACTTAATTTATATTTCATACCTACTACATTGGTAAATTCTTGAACTTCTGAATGGCAAAGATTTATTTTTAGGGCTTCTCCTTGATTAAAATCTAGCAGGTATTTTTTAGATAGGGCTTCAGTTATTTCATCACCAGCAGTAGATGTCATGGCATAGGCCATTATATTACCATCTTTTGTAATGGCAATATCTGATGTACCCGCCCCAATATCTACTAAGGCCAAATTTAATAGTCTTAATTCTTCTTTAATGGCTACATTAATGGCTGCAATTGGCTCTAATGTAATATGTCCTACTTCTAAACCTGATTTAGATATTACTGAATAAAGCCCTTCTATAACTATTTGAGGCAAAAAAGTAGTTAATAAATTAACTCCTATTTTATCTCCCCTATGGCCTTCTAAACTATTCATTATATTGTCTTCTAAATAGTATTCAATTACAGAATATCCTATACTATAATATTTTGATTTATTTTTATTTTCTCCATTGATTTTTTCTTGGGCTTTTTGCACTGCTTCTAATTCTAAAATCTCTATGGCTTTTTTATCTATTTCTATAGCTGCATCTATTTCTTTATCCAATCTTATTTTACAGGTTTTTAAACTTCTTCCAGCAGCAGCAATGGAGACCCTTTTGAGGCTTGTCCCAATTTTTGACTCTAATTCTCTTTTTATTTCATCTACAATTTTAACTACCTCTCCAATATTATGAATTTGCCCATCATACATATTTCTTCTACTATGCTCTTTTTTAGAATATGCCAATATATTAAATTTTCCATCCTCTGTATATTCCCCTACTATTCCTATAATAGTTCTAGTACCTATATCTAGAGAAAATATTAAATCATTGTCCAAAATCATTTTAACAACCCCTTTAATCCCTATTTACTAATTCCTTGTAATATAGGCAATAATCTTTTACTGGGCATTTTTCACAAAGTGGTTTTCTAGCCTTACATATTCTTCTGCCATGGAAAATCAAAAGATGATGGGCCTTTGACCACATATTTTTTTCTATATTGTTCATTAAGTCTTTCTCTGTATCTAATACATTTTTACTACCTGCAAGTCCTATTCTATTAGATACCCTAAAGACATGCGTATCTACTGCTATGGCTGGCACTCCAAAAGCATTGCTAAGTACCACATTGGCAGTTTTTCTTCCTACGCCTGGTAGGGTAATTAGTTCTTCCATTGTACTAGGTACCTCTCCATTAAACTCTTCTAATATTATTCTAGAAGTGGCTAGGATATTTTTACTTTTTACTTTATAAAATCCACAGGATTTAATTTTTTCTCCTAATTCTTCTTCTGTTAATTGAATAAAATCCTCTGGAGTATTATAATCTTTAAACAATTCCCTAGTGATTTTATTAACTCTTACATCTGTACATTGGGCAGAAAGTATAGTGGCTATTAACAATTCAAAAGTAGAAGAATGTTCTAATTCTACAGTAGCATCTGGATAAGTTTTTAATAAAATACCAATTACTTCATCCATTTCTTCTTTAGATAATACCTTTTCCATTTAATCACCTACAAAATTTCAATATTATGGTCTATTATTTCTACCCTATTATCTCCGTCTATAAACTTTAATACTTTTGAAATAATTTCATTGGCGTGATTAGTATCGTTTGTTACACAAGAAAAGCCAATAATAGATATTTGCCAGCTGTCATTTTTACCTATTTCTGCTATGGATACATTAAATCTAGATTGAATTCTGCCTATTATGCTTTTTATTACATGCCTTTTTTCTTTTAGGGAATTTGCTTCATATATTTTTAATTTCACCATACAAGTACCAACTATCATTATATCACCTAACAATAATATATTAA
>DAIMNI010000076.1:0-4317 GCA_036720245.1 Tissierellia bacterium
GGAGGAGGAACTGGAGGACATATATATCCAGCTCTAAGTATAGCCAATGAAATAAAAGATAGACACAGTAGTGCAGAAATTTTATATGTAGGTACAAAAGAAGGTCTAGAGGCAGAATTAGTACCAAAGGAAGGTTTTAAATTTGAAACTATTAGGGTTAAGGGTATGCCAAGAAGCCTTAATAAAGAATCTTTTATAGCAATGAAAGAACTATTTTTAGGCCTTAAGGATTCAAAAAAAATCATTAAAGAATTCAAACCAGATGTAGTAATTGGGACTGGCGGATATGTTTGTGGACCCGTAGTATATCAGGCAGCAAGAAAAAATATAGCTACTGTTATTCATGAACAAAATGCTTTTCCAGGGGTTACCAATAAAATACTTTCTAGATATGTAAATAATATATTAATTACTTTTAAAGAGTCTGAAAAATATTTTAAGTATCCTGAAAAAATAATTTTAACTGGTAATCCAATTAGAAAAGATATAATGCAAATCGATAAAAATAAGGCTTATAAGGATTTAAACATTAGCCCAGAAATCCCCTTTATACTTTCTTTTGGTGGTAGTGGAGGGCAAAAGAAACTCAATGATGCAATGTATTATGTAATAGAAAAAAATTCTAATAATCCAAATTCACAAATCCTTCATATAACTGGAAAAAGGTTTTACAAAGAATTTATGGAGGATATAGAAAAAAAGAAAATCAAATTGGGAAAAAGCATAAAAATATTACCATATTTTTATGATATGCCAAAGGGTTTAAATATTGCAGATTTAGCAATAACTTCGGCTGGTGCTATTACTTTATCAGAAATATCAGCTATTGGGGTACCAAGCATATTAATACCTAAATCTTATACTGCAGAGAACCATCAAGAATACAATGCCTTAGCTTTTGAAGACAAGGGAGCTGCTAAAGTAATATTAGAAAAGGATTTAACTGGAAGACATTTAAATGAAATTATAAATAATATTATTAATGATAAGAATAAATTAATAGAAATGTCTACAAATAGTAGAAGGATTGGAAATATTAATGCATCTGAAAAGATAGTGGATATTATAGATAATCTAATCTAATCTAATAATCCAAATGTAACACTTCCAATATATATGCATAATATAATGGTATACTTTTACATTTTTGGAGGTGGGATTATGGAGAAGCTTGTGGTAACTGGAGGTAATAGGCTTAATGGAGAAGTAAATATATCCGGAGCAAAAAACGCTGTTTTGCCCATATTGGCAGCTACAGTTATTGGAGGAAATGAGTCTACTTTATTCAATGTGCCAAATCTTAGAGATGTGGAAATAATGGAAGAAATTCTACTTTCCCTTGGCTGTCAGGTAAAATATATTGGAGATATTATGTGGATTGATTCAAAGCCTTTAAATAAAATAGAAATACCTGATGAATTAGTTAGGGAAATGCGTTCTTCAATAATATTTATGGGGTCTATGCTTGCTCGAACAGGTGAGGTGAAAATCTCTTATCCAGGGGGTTGTGAAATTGGTCCTAGACCTATAGATATGCATCTTAAGGCTTTAAAAGAATTAGGAGCTGAAATTGAAGAATCTCATGGATTTATTCACTGTAGGACTAAAGGCTTAATTGGTACTGAAATACAATTAGATTATCCTAGTGTAGGAGCTACAGAAAATATTATTTTGGCAAGTGTAAAGGCAAAAGGAACTACTATAATCCGAAATGCAGCTAGGGAGCCTGAAATTATAGATTTGCAATTATATTTAAATAGTGCAGGCGCTAAGGTAAAAGGGGCAGGAACAAGTGTAATAATTATTGAAGGTGTAGAAAAGTTAAAAGATGTCAATCATAATACTATGCCAGATAGAATAGTGGCGGGTACTTATATGGTGGCTTCTGCTATAACAGAGGGAGAAATTATAGTTAGAAATGTGGTTATAGACCATCTCCAAGCTATTAGTGCTAAATTAAGAGAAGCTGGTTGTTTAATATATACTGATGAAAAATCTTTAAAAATAGTAGGCCCTAAAAAGATTAGTTCTATAGAAACGATTCAAACATTGCCATACCCAGGTTTTCCTACAGATATGCAAGCTCAAATGATGGCACTTTTAAGTATTGCTACAGGCACAAGTATAATAACTGAAACAGTTTTTGAAAATAGATTCAAACATGCCGAAGAATTGATTAGAATGGGCGCCAATATTAAAACCTTTGGCAGGATAGCAGTAATTAAAGGAGTTAAAGACTTAACAGGAGCTAAAACTGCAGCTAAGGATTTAAGGGGAGGAGCTGCTTTAGTATTGGCAGGACTTGCAGCAAAAGGTGAAACTACAATAGAAAATGTATATCATATTAAAAGGGGTTATGAAAACTTTCACTTAGGTTTAAAAAATTTAGGTGCAGATATTGAATTAGTGGAAATTTAGCAGCTTTTCGCTGCTAAGGAAAAATTGGACAGGCAGATGGTGGTGTTAGGGCTATGGAGGCTAATAAAAGGCACAGGAAACGTAAGAAAAGGGAAAAAAGAAGAAAGATACTATTAAATTTTATATTACTTTTATTTGTTTTTATATTATTATATTTATTTGCATTTAAAACTGATTTTTTTACCATTAAAAATATAGAAATAGTAGGCAATAAAAAATTGAGTAATGATGCAATCCTTAATGTATCAATGTGTGTAAAAGGAGAAAATATATTTAAAATAAATAAAAATTATTGCCAAGATAGTATAAATAGTTTAGCATATATAAAAGGTGTAGAAATAGAAAGAAGATTACCAAGCACTATAAAAATAAAAGTAAAGGAAAGGGAAGAAGTAGCAGCAATTCCTTATATAGGTGCATTGGTCTATATAGACGAAGAAGGGTGCATTTTAAATATAGAAGAAAAAAGTGGAGAAATAAATCTTCCTCAAATTTTTGGATTGGATTTAGTCAATTTAAAAATAGGAGATTTCCTATTTAAAGGAGAAGAAGAGAAATTAGATTTTCTTAGGATAGGAAAGTCCAATAATACTTTAAAACAGATGAAATATATTAATTTTTCCAGTGAAGAAAATACAATGCTGGAATTAAAAAATAATATTAAAGTTGCTTTTGGACCCTTAGATAATGTAAAATATAAACTAAGCTTTTTAAATGAAATACTAAAAGATATTGATAAAAAAGAACTAAAAGTAAAACAAATATTAATGAATAAAGGCGATAATCCGATATTAGTAGTAGAGGATTAATAGGGGGAATTATATGAAAAAAGATAACGGTCAATTGGCTATTACTATAGTTTCCTTATTTTTAGGTATTATATTAGCTATACAATTTAAAACCGTAAATAAAACTGTTGGTGAAGGAGTGTTACCAACTCAGAGGGCACAGCAATTGGCTATAGAATTAAAAAAAGCACAGGAAGAAAGAGATGCCGTAACTAAAGCACTTGATGAATCCGAAGCTAAGATAAAAGCATATGAAAGAGGAGAAGTAGATAATAATATGTATGCTGAAAATCTATATAAGGATTTGGAAAAGTATAGAATGCTAGCGGGTTACGTAGATTTAGAAGGGCCAGGCATTGTTTTAGAAATACAAGATCCTCCAGCAGATGTACAATTTGGAATAGAATGTAGTATAGTAGATGATTTAGATCTTATACTTCAGACTATATCTGTATTAAATGCTGCAGAGGCAGAGGCTATTTCCATTAATGATCAAAGATATACTACTTTTACAGAAATTGAAAAGGCAGGAGAGCATATAGAAGTAAATGGAGTATCCATATCTTCTCCTATTGTTATAAAGGCTATAGGTAATTCCAATACATTAGAATCAGCCTTAGCTCTTAAAAGAGGTATTGTATACACCTTAGAGTATTATGATTATACTGTGAACCTAGTGCAGGATACAAATGTTAAGATACCAAAATATAGGAAATTAAAAGAATTTATTTATGCTAAGCCTGTAGAGGAAGATAGTTAGATTTGAGGGATAAATATGAATAGGACAAAAAAACCAAATGTGGTTATATTAGTCTTCTCATTATTATTAGGCATATTTATGGCAGGGCAATTAAAGCAAAATATTCCTATGATTGCACCGGCTACATTGAGATCTATTCAAATGAGCAAAAATGAAATAAATTCAGTGAAAAAAGAAACAGAAGAATTAAGGACTTTAACAGTTCAAAGAAATGATCAATTAAAAATTTTAGAGAGCATTGCATCTGGGGACGAAAATATTATAAATATATTAAATGAAGAACTTCAAAACAATCAAATTGCTGCAGGTTTTGAAAAAGTAGAAGGCCCAGGAATTATAATAAAAATGGAA
>DAIMNI010000076.1:4327-9261 GCA_036720245.1 Tissierellia bacterium
GAGCTGCCTGTGGCAAAGTTGTGTTCTCCGCTGAGGACGCAAAGGCATGGAAGATAATATGCTGGAAACTGCTTTTGGACAAGAATATGATTTAGATGTGATTCATGATATAGATGTACTAAGAATCATTAATGATTTGAGAGGGGCAGGAGCAGAGGCTATAGATATTAATGGACAGCGAGTCCTATCAATATCAGAAATAAAATGTGGAGGACCCATAATTAGAGTTAATGGAAGAAGCGTTGGCTCTCCATTTTATATATCAGCAATTGGGGATCCAAAATTATTAAATGCTGCAATAAATGCACCTAATACCTATGCTTATGCTCTAAGAACCATAGATCAATTAAATATTGAAACTACTGTAGAGGATCGCATTGTAATACCAGCTTATAAGGGTAGGTTTAATTATATATATGCAAATCCATCAGAAGAGGGTGATTAATATGTTTTTTGCATTAATAGGTATATTATTGGGATTAGCAATAGGATTAATGCTTCCATATACCTATAATACTGCTTACTCACTATATATTTCAGTTGCTATATTGGCTTGTTTAGACTCCGTATTTGGAGGAATAAAGGCCAATTTAGAAAATAAATTTGATACTAGTATTTTTATATCAGGCTTTTTTGGTAATGCTATTTTAGCAGCCTTTTTAGCATATATAGGTGATAGACTAGGTGTGCCTTTATATTATGCTGCAATATTCACCTTTGGTGGAAGATTATTTGAAAACTTTGCTAGCATTAGAAGAATTTTATTACGCAGAAGAAAAGAAAGGGAGGACAGACAATAAATAGAATAGGAGGGGGAAATTGTGTTTGACTTTGATGTAGATGTGGAAGAATTTGCATTAATAAAGGTTATTGGAGTTGGCGGCGGAGGGAATAATGCAGTTAATAGAATGATTGAATGTGGTGTTAAAGGAATTGAATTTATTGCATTAAATACAGATAGACAGGCACTTAAATCATCTAGAGCTGAAAATAAATTGCAAATAGGTGAAAAGCTAACTAGAGGATTAGGTGCTGGAGCTAATCCAGAAATTGGCATGAAGGCTGCTGAAGAAAATAAAAATGAAATTACAGAAGCCCTAAAGGGAGCTGATATGGTATTTATAACTGCAGGAATGGGCGGTGGAACAGGCACTGGTGCTACACCAATAGTTGCAGAAGTGGCTAGGGAATTAGGCATACTTACTGTTGGAGTTGTTACTAAGCCCTTTACTTTTGAGGGAAGAAGAAGGGCAATTCATGCAGAAAAGGGCATTGAAGAATTGAAAACTAAAGTTGATACCTTAGTTATTATACCCAATGATCGTCTATTGCAGGTAGCAGAAAAAAAGACTACTATGGTAGAAGCTTTTGCAATGGCAGATGAAGTACTTAAACAAGGAATACAGGGAATTTCTGATTTAATTGCAGTGCCAAATTTAATTAATTTAGACTTTGCTGATGTAAAGACTATAATGCAGGATCAAGGAATTGCACATATGGGTATAGGTAAGGCTACTGGAGAAAACCGTGCTGTAGATGCAGCTAAACAGGCCATTAAATCTCCATTATTAGAAACCTCCATTGATGGGGCCAAGGCGGTATTATTAAATATTACTGGTGGGGAGGACCTAGGTTTATTTGAAGTCAATGAGGCTGCGGATTTAATTAGACAATCAGTAGATAAGGATGCTAATATTATCTTTGGCGCTGGTATAGATGAGAGCTTAAAAGATGAAATAAAAATAACAGTAATTGCGACAGGATTTGATGCAGAAAGAGGAAGAAGAATAGTTGGAGGTTTGGAAACTGGAATCAGTGAGGAAAGTGCTGCTACTAGCCAAATTGATTTAGAAGACTTAGATATTCCACCCTTTTTAAGAAAAGGTAATAGATAAATAATGAAAATTTAATGAAAATAATGTAAAAAAACGTTTCTCGAAGTAGAGAATCGTTTTTTTTATTTACTATATTATGACATTTTATTAGGGTGAAAAAATATATAATGGACATAATTACAATATTCTTTGAATAGGATTTTAGTATAAATATTTTATAGGGGGAGGTTTTATTGTCTATATATATTGAATACCTATTAATAGAAAATGTCATTATTAATTTTATTATATTATATGTAGTTGCTAGAATTACAAGAACTAAAATTAATAAATTAAGATTATTTGTATCGGCAATAATAGGCTCCATATATACTATAATTGTATTTTACCCATCAATGGAATTTATGGGGAAATTTTTAATAAAGGTTTCAATTTCAATTTTAATGGTAATTTTAGCTTATAATCCTGAAACATTACAACAATTTATAAAGCAAATTTCTGCCTTTTATCTAGTATCTTTTGCATTTGCAGGTGCGATTATTGGTATTTTTTATATAGTAAATAATAATTCTTATTCATTGAGATTTTCCTTTAAAAATTCTAGAGAATTATCTAGATATTTAACGGTAGGAATTATAGTAGCTACTATTTTATTATTTTCAATTTTAAAATATTATCAAAAAAGATTAAGCCGAGAAAACTATTTAACACCCATATCAATAGGACTTAAAGATAAGGAAGTAAATTTGGTAGCATTAATAGACACAGGTAATTCCCTAAAGGAGCCTATTACGCAAAAACCTGTAATTATAGCAGAATATTTAGCATTGGAGGAAATATTACCTGATAGCATAAAAAATATGTATCTAGACAATAAGGAATTAGATTTAAACATTATTGCTAAGGTCATGGAAGAGATTGGAGATGATATAAACTTAAGATTAATACCCTTTAAATCCATAGGAAATAATAGTGGAATTTTAATAGGATTTAAGCCAGATATAATAAAGATTTATTTAGAAGATGAGGTTAAAAAAGTAGCTGATGAAACTATAGTTGCTATTTATAATGATAAACTAAGCTTAGATGAAGGGTATAGTGGGTTATTACATCCAGAAATATTAGATTAAAAAATCAGGGGGGATAATATGGAAAATGTAAGCATAAAAATGGACTTATTTATTTACAAATTATTAAAAAAATTTGGTTTTAAAAATACTATTTACTATATAGGTTCTGGAGAAGTATTGCCACCACCACTAAAACCAGATGAAGAACTTTATTATTTAGGACGATTAAAATACGATGATACTATAAGAAGCATCCTTATAGAAAGAAATTTACGATTGGTAGTATATATAGCAAGAAAGTTTGAAAACACTGGAATATGTATAGAGGATTTAATCTCCATAGGAACTATTGGATTAATCAAGGCAGTAAACACTTTTAATCCAGATAAAAATATTAAATTGGCAACCTATGCTTCTAAATGTATTGAAAATGAAATTTTAATGTATTTAAGGCGTAATAGTAAAATAAAATCGGAAGTATCCTTTGATGAACCTTTAAATGTAGATTGGGATGGAAATGAATTATTATTATCAGATATTTTAGGCACTGATGGAGATATTATTTTTAAATTTTTAGAAGAAGAGGTAGATAAGGAATTGCTAAATCAGGCAATAGATAAATTATCGGGCAGGGAAAAGACTATAGTTGAACTTAGATTTGGACTTAAAACAGGAAAGGAAAAAACCCAAAAGGAAGTGGCAGATTTACTAGGTATTTCCCAATCATATATTTCGAGGCTAGAAAAAAGAATAATAAAAAGATTAAAAAAGGAAATGGAAAGACTAATGTAAATAGAAAAAATTGGGTATTTTTAGCAAATATTTTTTGAATAAAAATAAGGAATGGGGCAATAATTTTAATTGAAAGGGGCAATACATCTTGAAAGGAATGAAGTAGTTGCATTTAAACAAAGTAGAAATATGTGGTGTTAATACGGCTAAATTGCCTGTATTAACTAATGAAGAAATGCAGAAATTATTTATAAAAATTAAAGCTGGGGATATGGAAGCAAGGGATGAGTTTATACAGGGCAATTTACGTTTAGTACTAAGTATAATTCAGAGATTTAATAGAAGGGGAGAAAATGCAGACGATTTATTTCAAGTAGGATGTATAGGTTTAATAAAGGCAATTGATAATTTTGACTTAAGTCAAAATGTACGATTTTCCACCTATGCTGTCCCTATGATAATTGGGGAAATTCGAAGATATTTAAGGGATAATAATCCCATAAGGGTTAGTAGGTCCCTAAGGGATATAGCCTATAAGGCATTACAAGCTAGGGAACAATTGATAAACAAAAATTTAAAGGAACCTACTATTATTGAAATAGCAGAAGAACTAAATTTACCTAAGGAAGAGGTGGTTTTTGCATTAGACGCAATACAAGAACCTGTATCTTTGTTTGAGCCCATATATCACGATAGTGGTGATGCTATTTATATAATGGATCAAGTTAAAGATGAAAAATCTGAAGATGAAATTTGGTTAAAGGAAATTGCATTAAGGGAGGCCATAGAAAAATTAAATAAAAGAGAAAAGTTAATTTTAAATTTGCGCTTTTATGAGGGAAAAACCCAGATGGAAGTAGCTGATGAAATTGGCATATCCCAAGCACAGGTATCTAGATTAGAAAAAAATGCATTAAAACAATTAGAAAGATTAATTTAATTTAAACCATTACTTTACCTAAATAAAAGTAATATTTATCCTTATGACTTAAATATATATAGTAAAAAGGATAAGAAAGGGGTAGGGTAATGGTTAAATTATCTGAAATGAAGGAAAAGGAAGTAATAAACATTAGAAATGGGGCAAAGATTGGATATATTTACGATTTTGAAATAGATTTAGAAAATGGAAGAGTATCGGCTGTGGTGCTTCCAGGTCCAGGAAAAGTCTTGGGTATCTTTGGGAAAAGTAATGATTATTTAATCGATTGGAAAGATATAGTTAGAATAGGTGCTGATGCTATTTTGGTAAATATCGATATATTTGATTAAATTATTAGACAATTTAAAAATAATG
>DAIMNI010000077.1:0-2313 GCA_036720245.1 Tissierellia bacterium
AAGCCTTTTCAATGGTTCTATCAATTTTTTTATTATTCAACTGTCAAAGACCCGATGGGCATAATGATTATAAGTGGAGATTTAAAGGATAAGGATAAAGTTGTGGTAGATGTGGAAAATGGGGAGTTGAAGTCAGAAGTTATTATGGTATAATAAATTTAAAAGTATAATTGGGGTGTATTTCTATGTATAATATAGAGATATTAAGAAATAGCGAGATAGAATCCTTATTAAAAGACTTAAAAAATATATTAACTAGAATATATGGGAACAATTTAAAAAATATTATATTATATGGCTCTTATGCAAGGGGAGATAATGATGCCGAATCAGATATAGATATAATGATACTTGTTGATTTGGATTCCGAAGAACAAAGGGAGTATAGAAACTTTTTAGTTAAAGAGATTACTGATTTATCTATTGATTGTGGTATTGTAATTTCAGTAATAGATATTAATTATAAGGATTTCTATATTAGAACTTCTTATGTACCTTTTTATAAAAATGTGCTAAGTGAAGGAATTGAGCTTTATGGCAGTTGATAATCATATTATCGAATTATCAAATTATAGATTAAATAAAGCAAAGGAAAATATAAAGGCAGCTAAAATTCTATTAGAATCTAAACATTATTCAGAGTCTCTAAATAGATCATATTATGCTATTTTTCATAGCCTAAGAGGTTTATTAGCTTATGATGAATTTGATTCGAAAAAACACTCTGGGATAATATCATATTTTAATCGAGCATATGTGAAAAATGGAGATTTTAGTAAGGATTTTTCTGTAATTCTTAATGAGGCTTTTATGATAAGAAATAAAAGTGATTATGATGACTTTTATATTGCTTCAAAAAAAGAGGCTGAAGAGCAAATTAAAAAAGCTGAAATATTTATTAATGGTATAGAGAATTATATATCTACAAAGATTTTAGAATAGGGTAAGTTTTAAATAAATAAAAAACACTTGGTATTAAGACATTTTATCAAGTGTTTTTTATTTATTAATATTTTTATTGACGTATGAAAATATATGAATTATAATGAAAACAAATGAATAACGTTTATGAAAGGGGATGGCTTTTTGGAAAAATTATATACGGTCAGTGATGTGGCACAAATGACAGGACTTACAGAGAGGACCATAAGAAATTATATAAAGGATGGAAAATTGCAAGGTAAAAAGGTGGGAGTACAATGGCGATTCACCGAAGAGGATATTGAAAATTTATTTCAAGATCCATCTGTTAGTGGTAAAGTAATGGAAAATAATCATGAAAAAATCACCAGATTTATAGAACAAAAACCTATTGCTGAAACTGGTGCAATACTTATTAATGAAGCTGTAGAAAATGAAAAGGAATTAGAAAAAAAGGTGGAGAAGATAATTAGATTTGTAAATCAGAGTGAAAATTTTAGATTTTCATATCAATATTTTAAAGAAGATAAAATTGCCCAGTTTATATTAATTGGAGATATTAAAACAATTGAGGAATTTATGGGGAAAAGGAGGTAATTTCATGAAGATTAGTAAAATTTATAAAGAAATAGATGGTATTTTAAACAAATTAGATTTTGAAAAATTATGGAAAGGATTTAAAAGATATAATTTTGCCTTATATAATGATGAGATAGTATGTTTTGGGGATAATTGTATAGCAGTAGATAATAGGTTTCTAGGAAATACTGCCATAGACTATAATGGAGAAAAAATTGCAATTTGGAAAGTATCAGCTAAGGATTTTGAAAATTTAAATGTTTTGGCATCTAATATAGTTCATGAAATGTTTCATGCTTTTCAATTTGAAAATAATGAATCTAGATTTCCAAATGATTTAAAAGGGCTGAATAAGGCATTTGATATTGAATATTATGGAATGAAAAAACAAGAAGGAATATTGCTTGTCAATGCTATAAAAACCGATAATATGAAATTAAGGATTTCTGAACTAGAGAAAATTATAACTTTAAGGGAAAAGAGAGCAGAATTATATAGGGATTCTACTGAATATGAATTTTCTATTGAAACTGTAGAAGGTACTGCAGAATATGTAGGAACAAAGGCTTTAAAAAATATTGATAAAGAAGAATATGAAAAACGTATCCATAAATATATGGAAATGATTGTAGATAATAAAATGATTTTTGACACCAGAAGATATAGTTATTTTTATGGGACTCTTTTACTTATTTTAGTAGATTCATTAAATATTAAACTATCCCAGGAAATTGAAAATAATGATAAAACAATTATGGAAAATTTAATGGGCATGGTAAATAATGGAAAAGGAATAGGGGATATTTCAATAGG
>DAIMNI010000077.1:2323-9229 GCA_036720245.1 Tissierellia bacterium
AATATTCTTATGAAGTTTGAGAAATTTAACGATAAAAAGAGGGAAAATCATCCGGGAATTTATAAAATCATAGGCTATGACCCTATGAATATGTATAAGCTTGAAAATAAAATACTCCATGAGCATTGTGTAAATATATATGATAATAGTACTGAAAAAACTCTATTTATAAATGGACCAGTAATAACAATTTATAATAAAGACGAAAGCCAAATTATAGATTATTTAATTTAATACTCTTTAGGATTATATTATCTGGAAAAACATATACTGATAATGGTATAATAAGTTTAGATATACTTTTATAAAACAAAAAAGGTAGGGGTTTATATGAAAACTAAAAAAGTCATAGCACCTATAATAATCACCTGTTTACTGGTACTATATTTTATATTTTGGATTTTAGGCATTATAAGTGTTCCAGACTTATTATGGTTAAAGGTAATAGGAATAATAATTCCGTTATCTTTTATAGGAGTTAGTATATTTGTGTTAATTGAAAGAATAAAAGAAATAAGGAGTGGTGAAGAAGATGATCTTAGTAAATACTGATTATATTACTGGCAAAGAATTTGAAATGCTTGGATTAGTAAAAGGCAGTACAATCCAAACTAAAAATTTTGGAAGAGATATAAGTCAAGGTTTTAAACATTTAGTAGGTGGGGAGCTAAAGGCATATAATGAAATGATGAATGATGCTAGGGCTTTAGCTACAAAAAGGATGGTGGAGGAAGCTGAAGAATTAGGAGCAGATGCAGTTGTAAATATTCGTTATGCTTCTGCCTCAGTTATGCAGGGAGCAGCGGAGGCAATAGCTTATGGAACAGCAGTAAAATTTGTGTAAAGAAGTCTAAAAGTAATTTATAGTATGGGGTGTTATTTATGTATAAAATATTTATAGTGGAGGATGATAATGTTCTTTGTAATAATATAGGAGAAGGGATTGCTAAATGGGGTTTCTCTGTGGTTTCTATAGAAAGTTTTGAAAATGTATTAGAAGAGTTTGCAAAGCATAATCCCCATTTAGTAATCATGGACATAAATCTACCCTGTTTTGATGGATTTTATTGGTGTAGAAAGATAAGGGACATATCTAAAGTTCCCATTATATTTTTGTCTTCAAGGGATAGTAATATGGATATAGTAATGGCGGTTAATATGGGTGGAGATGATTATGTTACTAAGCCTTTTTCCATGGATATTTTATTAGCAAAAATACAGGCACTACTTAGAAGGACTTACTCCTATGGACAAGAGGAAGGGCAGATAATAGAATGTAATGGAGCCATTTTGAATATAAATGATGGGACATTGACATATAACGATAAAAGTATGGAACTTACTAGGAATGAGTTTAAAATACTTCAATTACTTATGAAAAATCAAGGCAAAATAGTAGCAAGAGATAGGATTATGCGTGCTCTTTGGGAAAGTGAATATTTTATTAGTGAAAATACTTTAACAGTAAATATAAATAGACTTAGAAAAAGATTAGAAGATGTAGGACTGGAAAACTTTATATTAACTAAAAAATCACAAGGATATATGATATTATGAGCATATTTAAATATTTAAAAGATTCATTTAGGACAATCTTATGCTTTTTATTAATAATTTTGGTAGTTAATCTAATATTGATAAGTAGCACAGATTTAGACAAATCTATATTGGATATTTTTTATATGAATATGCTCCTTTCCTTAATTTTTATTGGATTTTTGATTATGAACTATACAAGATGGAAAAGTACCTATAAGAATCTTAAAAGTGCATTAAATCTTCAGAAAAAAATTGAACCTTATCTTCCCAGGGGGGAAAAATTAGAAGAAGTACTAATGAGAGAAATAACAGATTTTAAAAATAAGGAAAAGTTAGATGAAGTAAAGTTTCTTAAGGAAGATTTAGAGGAAATAAATGATTATATAACCAAATGGGTTCATGAAATAAAAATACCTCTGTCTATATGTGAGCTTATAGCTGATAAAATAGAG
Source organism: Tissierellia bacterium (assembly GCA_036720245.1). Taxonomy (GTDB): domain Bacteria; phylum Bacillota; class Clostridia; order Tissierellales; family Tepidimicrobiaceae; genus JAAZMA01. The sequence continues at coordinate 4,315 of DAIMNI010000077.1, forward strand.
GACGAAGGATTATATAATATGTCAAATGAATTAAGGCAAGAAGTGGAAAGAATAAACTTTCTCATAAATCAAGTACTATATACTAGTAGGGCTTCTAGCTATTCTCAAGATTTCATAATTGAAGAGATCAATTTAGGAACATTAGTTAAAAGTATAATTAAGAATAATATTAATTCTTTCCTCTCTAAAAAGATAGAAGTAGAAATTGGAAATTTAGATTTTAATATATTTACAGATAATAAATGGACTTATTATATATTGGAACAAATAATTAACAATGCTTGTAAATATGTAGATGTCTGTGGGAAAATTGAAGTTTCTGCAATGGAGAACGATGAAAGTATAATACTTTTTATTAGGGATAATGGAATGGGAATTCCTGCTAAAGATATAGAAAGAATTTTTGATAGAGGATTTACGGGGGATAATGGAAGAAAGACAAGAAAATCCACAGGTATGGGGCTTTATATTTGTAAAAAGATTGCAGATAAGCTGAATATTAACATTGAGGTATCTTCTCAGGTATCAAAGTTTACGGAATTCCGAATAACTTTTTATAAACTATCCGATTATTTAAATGTTACATAGATGTAACATTTATACCCATATTGTCACCATAAATGATGGAATAAAGGCATTTAAAACATTAGAATATAGATGAAGGTTAAAGATTATTCTCTCTTTTATTAAGGGAGAATTTTTCTAATAAAATTGGAGGGGACAATATGGAAATAGTACTTGAAACAAAAAAATTGAAAAAAGAATATGGTTCAAAAGGAATAGCTTTTACAGCCATAGAAGATATTGACTTAAAAGTGTATAAAGGAGAATTTCTTGGAATAATGGGACCATCAGGAGCAGGAAAGACCACCCTTTTAAATATTTTATCTACCATCGATAGACCTACTTCTGGGGAAATATATTATGAAGGAAAAAATATATTAAGTATGAAAAATAGGGAACTTTCAATATTTAGAAGGAATAATATTGGTTTTATATTTCAAGATTTTAATTTATTGGATAGTATGTCTATTGAGGACAATATGGCATTACCTTTAGCTCTTTCAAAGGTAAATCCAAAAGAAATAGAAGAAAAAGTAGGAAACTTAAGTAAATTTTTTGGATTAAAAGACCAATTGAAAAAATATCCATATCAATTATCAGGAGGACAAAAACAGAGAGTAGCAGCAGCTAGAGCCCTTATTACTTCTCCTTCCATAGTTTTTGCAGATGAACCAACTGGTGCACTTGATTCAAAATCTTCACAAGAATTGTTGCAATGTCTATCCAAAATGAATGAAGAGTTTAATACAACCATAATCATGGTAACCCATGATGCTTTTGCAGCTAGTTATTGTAAAAAAATATTATTTTTAAAAGATGGAAGAATCCATGCTAGGATAGACAAGGATTCCACTAGGAAAGAATTTTTTAAACGGATTATTGATTTCCTTGGTTCCATGGGAGGTGGAGTAGATGAACTCTTTTAAAATAGCCATTATTAATTTTAAAAGGAATATAAGGACTTATGGCTTATACCTTATGGCAATGATTTTTTCTGTAGCCACGTATTATAATTTTGTATCTATGCGATATAATCCGCAGTTTTTAAAGACTAAAGAAATATCAAATTATATAGAAGCTTCATCTATGACCGCCTCTATGCTTATGATAATATTTTTAATATTTTTTATAGTATATTCTAGTAATTTTTTTCTAAATCAAAGGAAAAGAGAGATAGGCGTATATGCTTTTATGGGAATTGACAATTATAAAATAGCCTTTATATTTGCTTCAGAGGGATTGCTATTAGGAATAATGTCTTTAACCATTGGATTAATGGCTGGGATTTTATTTAGTAAACTGTTTATGATGATGCTTGCAAAAGTAGCTTTATTAAACATAAGGATTGACTTCTTTATATCCAAGAAAGCTATTATTGAGACAATAATTCTTTACTCAATTATTTTAGGCATTACATTCTTAAAAGGATATTTAGACATTATTAGAACTAATTTAATAGATTTGATGAATTCATTAAAAAAGGAAGAAGAACTTCCTAAAGTTAATTATTTTAAAGGCATAGTATCAATAATAATCATAGTTGTAGCTTATTATATTGCAATTAACTATGAAAGATTTGGATTTGGTACTGCACTTATGAGTACAGTACTTCTCATTATATTGGGGACTTATTGGCTATTTGGTTCTTTTTTCTCTATGATTATAAGATATTATATAAATAAAAAGAGTTTTCTATATAAAGGTACAAATATTATAAGCATTTCAAATATAGCTTTTAGAATTAAGGATAATTATAGAACTTTTACAGCAATAGCAGTATTAGTAACAACTTGTATTACTTCTTTTGGTACAGTAAGTGCTTTAAAATATTATGTAGGTGAAAACCACAATATAGAGGTTCCTTATACTATTACCTATATTTCTGATAATCAAGAGGAAATAGCAAATGTAGATAAAATTATTGCAAATTCAAATCATAAATTAGAACTTAAAGAGAGGGCAAATTTTTTATATATACCTGATCGTGAAGTTGTAGTAGTCAAATTATCAACTTTTAAAAATACAATATCAGAATTAAAAGTAAAAAATAGTGAAAATATAATATCAAAGTTTAATTTATCTAAAGACGAAGTAGGATATATAGAAAGACCAGGAGTAATGATGAGTCTTATAGAAAAAAAGGAAATTATTTTAGGAGATAAAAAATATGGTATAAAAGTTAATACTAAAGTTCCTCTTTTTGGAAATGGGGTGCCTTTCCCTTGCATAGTTGTCAATGATGAGGAATACGAAGTATTAAAATCTAATTTCAGTGAGCAACAGTTTAATGGAATTATATTAGATAATCCAAAAGATACAAAAGATTTAACCTTTAAATTGGCAGAAGTATTGCCAGTGGAATCTAGGCTATTTACTTATTTTATAGCTGGAGCAAGATTCTATGATTTTACGGGAATAGTTTATTTTTTAGGAGCTTTCTTATTTTTAGTATTTGTATTTGCTACTGGAAGCATAATCTATTTTAAGACATTGAGTCAGTCCTTTGAAGACAAAAACAAGTATCAGATACTTAAAAAATTAGGCACTACAGATTTAGAAATATACGAATCTATTTCAAAACAATTAGCTATGTTTTTCATATTACCTTTAATAGTAGGTATAATCCATAGTATAGTGGCTATCACGGTACTAAGTGATATTATGAAATGCAGTCTAATCAAACCAACAATTGTAAGTATAGGCATATTTACATTAATATATGGTATATTCTATGTATTTACTAGGATGAAGTATATAGATGTTGTAGAAGTAAGATAAGTTACAGAAAAGTAGATACTGGGAATTGTTTGAGACTGCTGCACACGATGGGGACATTCCTCAGAAAGCTCGACCGTCTTGCAAGAGGTGTGTCCCCGTACTTTTGCATTAGACTAGAAACAATTCAGATGTGTTTTTTAAATTTAAGTTCTTTCTGTGTGATTTTAACAGAAAGAACTTTTTTTTAATAAAATTTAAAATAATATGTAATGAAAGTAAAAGTTCTTCGTATTAACATATGAAAGAAGATTTAAATGACTCCCATATTACCAGAGGGATATGAATTTGATAGGGCAGAGTTTTATAAAGATGATAATGGTGTTGTAGAAAATAGTAAGTATATAACATTATACTTTACTAATAAGAAAACAGGAGAAAAAATATATATTCCACAAAGATTTGCCGACGAAGAAACTGCATATTCAACTGGAGCAAGTAAAGTTGAAGAGATAAAAATTAATGGTGTAGATGCTGTATTATATGATGACAGAAATATTGATTGGGAAGCTAATGGTGTTATTTATGGAATATCAGCAAAAGGAAAGATTACTAGAGACGAACTAATAAAGATTGCAGAATCAATTAAATAAAAGATTTGACTGAGAAGTTATTTAAAACAAAGAATCTCAAATCTGAGGTTCTTTGTTTTTTCTATTGCTTTAAGTATTTTCTTCTGTCATTGATAAAGAAACTAAGTATAGCTAACTTAATCTATATCAATGGGTTTAGAAGGCCGAAGGATCTCGATTTTCAACTGCTTAATATGCTATAATATAATTATAATTAATAGGCAGGTGAAAATCATGCGTATAGCTATTTGTGATGATGAAATCTTACAATTAGAGCTATTAAAATATTATGTAGAAAAATGGGCAAAGGATAGAGGCATTAATCCTAGTATAGAATTATTCCAATCTGCTGAAGCTTTTCATTTTGAATGGCTAGAGGACTCTTCTTATGATATTATTCTCTTAGATATTCAAATGGCAGAGCTTAGTGGCATAGAACTGGCTAAGTTAATACGGGAAAAAGATAAACATATACAAATTATATTTGTAACGGCCATATCAGATTATATAGGTGAAGGCTATAATGTAGATGCTATAAATTATTTAATAAAGCCCATAAGTGAAGAAAAATTAAAAGAATGTTTAAATAAAGCCATAAACAGAAAAGAAATCCAGCCAAAATCCATTCTCATTGAAATAGATGGAGGAGTACATAGAATATATGAAGATTCTATAATGTATTTGGAGATTAAGGGGCATGAATTATTTATCCATCAAGAAGATAATGTAATTAGCATAAGAAAACCTTTAAGTGAAATGGAAGAACTTTTATCCAAAAATGAATTTATAAAGACCCATAGGTCTTATTTAGTAGCATTAAAATATATAAAATATATAGATTCAAAAGAAATTACCTTGAAAAATGGAGCTATAATTCCCATAAGTCGTGGGAATTCAAAAGAGGTTCAAAGGGAATTTTTTGACTATTTTAAGAGGGATGCAAAATGATTATTACTATTAGTTTACATATGCTTATTATAATGATTATCATAATTACATTTATA